>JBNMNM010000005.1:0-34639 GCA_051275585.1 bacterium
AATTAGTTTCTACCTTCCTGAAGGAACCGCATACAAAGAAACAAGAAGGCAAGTTAAGATTGCTGAAGGATATATTCTTAAAAAATATAAAAAAGAAATTAAAAACTTTGCAATTTATATTGGAAAGGGTGGTGCTCGTTTTCATAGTGCAACAGGAGCAGAGCAAGAATCAACAAACTATGCTCAGTTTGTGATTAATAATCATAATCTGAAACAGACTATGAAAATGATTCAGGAATTAAAACCATATTTTGAGAACAATTTTGCAGATGCAAATGCAATTATTAAAGTATTGGAGTCTGGGCCACCTGTAGGAGCACCTATTCAAATTGATGTGTATGGAAAAGATTTTGATAAACTTTATGCCTATACAAAGACAATTCAAAAGGAATTAGAAAAATTACAAGGTGTGCGAAATATTCGAGATAATTGGGGTGATTTAATTCCAAAACTGAGTATTCAAGTCAACCAAGATCAAGCTCGAAGAATTGGGGTAAGTACACATAGTATTTCTAATGCTCTTGCTGCGGCATTTAGTGGGAATAGAATCACAGATTTCCGTGAAGGGGATAATTCTATTCCAATTATTATGCGACTTAACAAGCTAGAACGAGCAAATTTAAAATCAATTCAAAATTTGACGATTACAACAAGTCAAGGGAACCGTGTTCCTCTGCTTCAAGTTGTGAATATTGCAATGGAATGGGAAGCAGGAAAAATTCGTCATAAAGAACGAAAACGAACCATTACGATTGAAGCTTACGTTAGTGAGGGTGCTAGTGGAAAAGAAATCCTGAAACTACTAGAACAGAGAGTCAAAGAAAAAGTTAAATTTGAAATTGGTTATGGTGTTAACTTTGGTGGTGAGGGTAAAAAAAGTAAGGAAGCAAATGATAGTATTATGAAACAAGTTCCAATTGCATTTGCTTTAATGCTTCTCATTTTAGTGGCTCAATTTGGAAATGTCAGAAAAATGCTAGTAATTTTAATGACCATTCCTCTTTCTTTTATGGGAGTAATTTTCGGGCTTCTGCTTGTTGATTATCCATTTGGGTTTATGTCCTTTTTAGGAGTGATTAGTTTAGCTGGAATTGTGGTGAATAATGCAATTCTTCTCTTAGAGCAGGCAGGTGCTGATGTTAAAGCTGGAAAAAGTGAATTAGAAGCAATTATTTCCGCAGGACAGCGAAGAGCATTTCCAATTATTTTGACAACGATAACAACTATTTTAGGTTTGCTACCACTTGCATTTAGTGGAGAAATGTGGGGATCACTTGCAGTTACGATTATGGGTGGTTTACTAATTTCTACGATATTAACCTTAGTTGTGATTCCTGTGATTTATAGTATATTATTTGGTGTAAAATATAAGGCAGCGACATCCTAACTAAATGTAAGGGAAGACACAAAAAATAAGATACCTGATGTTATGAAAGAAGGCTTTATCCACTATTCTCTGATAAATAAAACGGGTAGATTATTTCCTTTGAAGTCCCTAATAGGCTTTTCTAGTTCTTTTATAGAAAAGCCTTCCCGCCATTTTTGCCACTATTACCGACATTTCTTACTGACATTTCTTTGGAACTTGTTACACTGCTTCTACTCTTTATATTCTAAGTTTATATAAACCATTGAATTATCTTTATTATTTTTATGGAAAGCCTGTCACAAAATCGGAGAATCCTAATTATTGATCAAGATGAGACTTTAGTTGATGCTCTACAAGATGATATTGAGTATGAAAGGCTTGCTGAAGAGTTCACAGTAAAACAAATTGAACATTCTTTTGATATCAAGGTTTTCCAAAAACGAGATTTTTTAGAATTTGATGTATCTTCTCTCGAAGATTGGCATCAAGGATTAGAAGAGATTTATAATTCAATAGAATCAAAAAATCCTTACGCTTTACTATTCCTTGCTTTTGATGAACATTTTGAACCAAATCATATTCAGATTATTCGTCGTTTTTGGAAAGTAGGTTATAACCTACAAATTGTTATCTGTAGTACCTCTCAATATCCTTGGAATAAATTAAAAGCCTCATGTGAACATATTGATCAAATTAATTTTTTAGAACTTCCTACCAGTACTGATGAAGTTCAACACCTTGCTCATAATCTTATTGAAAAGTGGAATTTATTATCAGGTGTTCAATTAGAGCAAGCCAAAATTAATAACCTTGTTGATGAACAAGTTGATTATCTCTATCGTGCAATTCATCGATTGCAAAATGAAAATACCAGTCTAACACAAAAGCTATTAGAGCAAAAACAATCAGAACAGAGAATATTAGAGTCTGAACAAAAATGGAAAATGCTTTGTGAGCAATCACCTGATTACATCACAAAAATTGATAGGGATGGTGTTATTTTATCTGCCAATCGTCCTATTTTTGGTGAGGATACTCAGGAAGGGATCATTGGTAAAAACCTTTTTGAATGTATTCCACAAAAATACCGTGAACCATTTTTTTTAGTAGTCCAAGACTCGCTTAAATTTGAAGAGCCTACAAAATACGAAATTACAACAGTAACAAAAAAAGGAAAAGAATTCTGGTGGTCAAACAGAATAATTCCCCTCAAAAAACAACAAAGGATTGATAGCTTTTTAATCATAAGCACCAATATTACAGTCCAAAAGAAAGTTTCAAAAGTTCTTTCAGAACAAAAAACTTTTTATTACGACACATTCCAAAATGCTCCAACAGGGTTTGCGATTACAGCAAAAGATGGTCGTTTTCTCGAAGTGAATAAAGCATTATGTTTACGTTTAGGTTACACAGAACAAGAACTTTGTAAAAAAGTAATTCAAGAACTAATTCATCCAGATGACTTAGAAAATCATCTGACAGATATTCAGACATTTTTACAAAAAAAAATTGATACATTTCAGCTTGAAGAACGCTATTTATGTAAAGACAATAGTATAATTTGGGTACTTTTAAGCATTAGTGTTCATAAAGATGCACAAGGTTATATAAAACACTTTATTACACAAATTATTGATATTACTGAAAAGAAAACAATTGAACATTATTTAGAAAAAGCGAAAGAAAAAGCGGAAACGGCAAACCTTGCAAAAACTGATTTTTTAGCAACTATTTCTCACGAGCTAAGAAATTCAATGCACGGAATTTTAGGGTTTGCTCAACTGGGAATCCGAGATATTGAAGGAAAAAAGAAAGACCGTGAAGAAAAAGTTCTTCATTATTTTTCTAGAGTAAAAAATGCAGGAGAACGATTATTAAGATTACTAAATAATTTACTTGATTTATCAAAACTTGAATCAGGAAAAATGGAGTATAAAATTGAATCTGTTGATTTATTTGAATTAATCGAAAAATCTACGGATCTATTTTGTCCTTTAATTGAAGAAAAAGAAATTCATTTTATTATTGAAAAACCACAATTTCCGACCATTTTAAAAATAGATAAAGAAAAAATTAAACAAGTGATTATAAATTTAATTGCAAATGCTCTCAAATATACTCAAAAAAAGAAACAAATTCGGATTTACTTAAAGCTCTATAAGCATTCAGACTCTTCTGAAATTCAAGTCAATATTGAAGATCAAGGAATTGGAATTCCAAATGATGAATTAGAAACAATTTTTGATAAATTTGTTCAAAGTCGAAAAACAATCCATAGTCCAAATAGCACTGGTTTAGGATTAGCTATTTCAAAAGAAATTATTCAAGGACACTATGGAAAAATTGCGGTAAAAAGTAATATTCGAGAAGGGTCAACATTTTCATTTACCCTTCCTTATTTTTGCTTATAAAATTACTTCTGAAGCCACTGAGCAACTTCTTTTGTATGGTAGCTAAGAATCATACTAGCACCTGCACGTTTAAAGCTAAGAAGAGTCTCTAAAACAACAGATTCATAATCAAGCCATCCATTTTGACTAGCTGCTTTTAACATCGCATATTCACCAGACACATTATACACAGCAACTGGTACATCTGAAATTTCCCGAATTGCACGTACAACATCAAGATAAGGCAAACCAGGTTTAACCATCACCATATCAGCTCCTTCTTCAAGATCTAAAACTACTTCACGAATCGCTTCTTGAATATTTGCTGGATTCATTTGATATGTTTTTTTATCACCACTTTTAGGAGCACTATCTAAAGCATCTCGGAATGGTCCATAAAAACCAGATGCATATTTTGCTGAATAGGCTAAAATTCCAACATTGGTAAATCCTTCTTCATCTAGAGCATCTCTTAAGTAACCAACTCGACCATCCATCATATCAGAAGGTGCAATAATATCAGCTCCAGCTTTTGCTTGAGAAACTGCCATTTTTGCAAGAATTGGTAGTGTTTCATCATTTACAATTTCATCACTTTCATTCACAACCCCGTCATGTCCATCTGAACTATAAGGGTCCATTGCAACATCAGTAATAATACAGAGTTCTGGAACTTCTTTTTTTAAGGCACGAATAGTAGTTTGGTATAAACCATCTATATTCCAAGACTCTGTTGCTTGTGAATTTTTTATAGAATCATCAAGAGCAGGAAAAAGAGCAATGGCTTGAACACCTAAAGAGTAAAGTTCTTTGCATTCTTCAACTAATAAATCTTGAGAAAATCGAAAAATGCCAGGCATTGATGAAACTTCAATTTTTTGATTTTGCCCCTCAATTAAGAATAGAGGCATGATAAGATCGGTAATCAAAAGTTGATTTTCTTGAACTAAAGATCGAATTGCTTTTGATCCACGATTTCTTCGTGGTCGATGAACTAATGAAACGGACATAAAATCTCCTAAGCAAAAATTTGAGTGATTCTCTTGCTCTAATTCATAACTAGCTACCAAAAAATACACAACTTAAAAGCTTATCATGAAACTTGAAGAAAAGTTGAAGCTCCTTCCTGAGCAATCTGGTGTTTATCTGCACAAAAATGGAAATGACTCAATTTTATATATAGGAAAGGCAAAAAGTTTAAAAAATAGAGTTCGTTCTTACTTTCATAAAACGCACTCTGATCCAAGAATTGCAGAACTTGTATCACAAATTAGGAATACAGATTGGATTGTAACCAACACAGAAGTTGAAGCTTTAATTCTTGAAGATCATTTAATTAAAACTCACAAGCCTAAGTTTAATGTTAGGTTACGAGACGACAAAACATATCCATACATAAAATTATCAGTTCAAGAACTATTTCCTCGCCTGATATTAACACGAGAAATTGATACTGATGGTGCTTTATACTTTGGCCCTTATGTAAATGTATTTGCTGCACGCTCCACATTAAAAATTATTCGTAAATATTTTCCTTTACGACAAAAAAACTTACCTCTTAATGGTGTGAAAATTTATCGGCCTTGTTTAAATTTTCAATTAAAACGATGTTTTGCTCCTTGTGCTGGAAAAATTACTCCAGAGAAGTATCAAGAAATTGTTAAAAACATTCAAAGTCTTTTAAAAGGAAATTTTGATGAATTAATTGCAAAACTTCAAAAAGAGATGGAAGAAAAATCCATTCAATTAGAATTTGAAGAAGCTGGAATGATTCGAGATCAGATTAATGCAGTACGAAATACATTAAAAAAACAACAAGTTGTTTCAAAAGGAAAAGTAAATCGAGATGTCTTTTCTATTGTTCGTTATGCAGGTCTTGCAGGTGTGCAAGTCATGTTTATTCGAAATGGTAGTTTGTTGAGTGGAGATTTCTTTTTCTTTCAAAAAGGAGAGTCATTTAGTGATGAAGAGTTACTGCGATCCGTAATTTCAAAATTATACCTATCAAATAACCTATTTATCCCTGATGAAATTGTATTTTCAGTAGAAACTGAAGCAATGGAGATGCTCGAAGAATATTTTCAAGAAAAACGCCAGAAAAGAGTAAAAACATTTGTAGGTTTACGAGGAGAAAAAAAATCTCAACTAGAAATTGCACAAAAAAATGGTGAACAAAATCTTGCTCTCAAAAAAGCAGGACATTTACAAACAAAATCTATTTTAGAGGAAGTTCAACAAAATTTACGCTTACAGCATATTCCATATCGAGTTGAATGTTTTGATATTTCAAACCTTTCAGGAACAGACACTGTTGCTTCCATGGTTGTTTGGGAAAATCATAAACCTAAAAAATCAGATTATAAACGATACAAAATTAAGACTGTTGAAGGTTCAAATGATTTTGCAAGTATGGAGGAAGTTTTAACTCGAAGATACAAACGAGCATTAACAGGAGAATTACCATTACCAAACCTAATTATCATTGATGGTGGAAAGGGACAGTTACAAATTTCAGTAAATGTCTTGCAAAAATTGGAAATAGACTTTAACCAATTCGACCTAGTCGGACTTGCAAAAGGAAGAAGCGAAAAACGAGCTGGAGTTATTAAAAAAACAGATGATTACGAATATATTGTTAAGCCTAACCAAAAAAATGAAATTCGCTTAAAGAAAAATTCGAATACACTTCATTTTTTGCAAAATATTCGTGATGAAGCACATCGTTTTGCAATTACATACCATCGAACAGTACGAAAAAAGAGATTGTTTCAATCACAGCTAGATCAGATTCCAGGGATAGGATCTAAAAAGAAAAAAATATTGCTATCCTCATTGAAGAGTATTGAAGGAATTGCATCATCAAGCAAAGAAAACCTTTCAAAATTAAAAGGAATTACGAAGCAGGATGCTGATGCAATTGTCTATTTTTTCAAAACACAGGAGGAGTGATTAAATTTTTGGTAACATAGAACGCAAAAAAAAATACTTTTCTTATTGACATTTTTATTTACCTTATTCGTCTAGTCTGTTTTTTGAGTAGAAAAAAATATTTTTATACTAATAATTTCAACAACTTATACATACTTAAGAAACCTCTTCTAGATTTTTGAATCTTTACATAGGTTTTTTTCTGTTCTATAAACTCTGATATTCTTTTTAGAAGAAAAGTATTTAATTAAGAGTAGAATGTAAAAAAATACACACTCCTGTGATATTTTTATCATTAGTGCCTATTTTATTATACCATCCTAATGCACCAAAAAAACCCTTTTTATAAAGGGTTTTTGTTATTTTGTACCCTGTAAATTACCTTGAAAGGTGTTAACTATGCCCACAGAAAACACAAAAAAAAGCCAATCAATTGCACAAAATTCTGGTATTTCATTCTCCCGTTATTTTGCAAAAGATGGGGAAGATGTTTTAAAAAGTTTAAAATACACAAAACGTGAATCGAGCATTACCAAACCAGATGGTTCGATTGTTTTTAAAGTTAGTGATGTTGAAGTTCCAGAAAATTGGTCTCAGCTAGCAACTGACATTATGGCTTCCAAATATCTTCGAAGAGCTGGAGTTCCAGTTGAAGGTGGGCAAGAAACAAGTGCACAGCAACTTGTTTATCGAATTGCGAACACAATTAAGCACGAAGGTTTAAAAGAGGGCTATTTTAGTGATGAAGAGTCAGCAAAAGCATTTGAAGATGATTTAACATTTTTGTTGATTAACCAATATGGTGCTTTTAACTCACCTGTTTGGTTTAATCTTGGCCTTTCTCATCAGTACAACATTAAAGGTTCTGCTGGAAACTGGGCGTGGAATAAAAGCAAAGATACATATGAGCAAACTGATGATGCTTATGAGCGTCCACAATGTTCTGCATGTTTTATTCAATCTGTAGAAGATGACTTAAATTCAATTTTTCAATTGGTACAAAAAGAATCACGTCTTTTTAAATATGGTTCTGGAACAGGTACAAATTTCTCAAAAATTCGTAGTAAACATGAATCACTTTCTAGTGGTGGAACTTCTTCAGGTTTAGTTTCTTTTCTTGAAGTTCTCGATCGAGGAGCTGGAGCAACTAAATCAGGTGGAACAACAAGACGAGCAGCCAAAATGGTTTGTCTTGATATGGATCATCCAGAAATTCTTGATTTTGTTGAGTGGAAAGTTAAGGAAGAGAAAAAAGCACGAGTTTTAATTGAAGGTGGTTATAGCTCAGATTTCAATGGAGAGGCTTACCACACTGTATCAGGACAAAATTCAAATAACTCAGTTCGGATGAATGATGAGTTTATGAATTCTGTTAATACTGATGGTGATTGGAGTACAACATTTCGGACAACTGGTGAAGTTCACAAAAAGTACAAAGCAAAAGATCTTTTCCGAAAAGTAGCAGAAGCAGCTTGGGTTTGTGCAGATCCAGGAGTTCAGTTTGATACAATCATCAATGATTGGCATACTTGTCCTGAAACGGCTCCAATTTATGCTTCAAATCCATGTTCAGAGTTCATGTTTATTGATGATACAGCCTGTAACTTGGCTTCATTGAATCTGATGAAATTTTGGAAAGGTGAAAAAAACTTTGATACTGATAGTTATCTTGCTGCAATTAAAGTTTTTGCTACAGCACAAGAAATTTTAATTGATTTAAGTTCTTATCCTACTCCTGAAGTAGCTCAAAATAGTCATGAATTTAGACCTCTTGGGTTAGGCTATGCAAACCTTGGAACTCTTCTAATGGTTCAAGGACTTCCTTATGATAGTGATGAAGGGAGAGCAACTGCTGGTGCTTTGACTGCAATATTAACAGGTCATGCTTATTCAACTTCGGCTGAAATTGCAAAAGTGAAAGGAGCGTTTAAAGGCTACCAGAAAAATAAAAAAGCAATGATGAATGTAATTCATAAGCATCAAGCTGCTGTGAATGATATTCAAAAAGAGCTTATTTCTGATGATCTAACGAAAGTTGCACATCAAGTATGGGAACAAGCTGTTTCTCTTGGTGAAACTCATGGTTTCCGAAATTCACAAATGACAGTTCTTGCTCCAACAGGAACCATTGGACTGTTAATGGATTGTGATACAACAGGAGTAGAGCCTGATTTCTCTCTTGTGAAATGGAAGAAACTTGCAGGTGGCGGAAATCTTCGAATTGTAAATCAATCGTTGAAACACGCATTACGAACGCTTAAATACTCAACTGATGACATTCAAGATATTATTCAATATATTCTTGGATCAGGAAACTTAAATAACAATTCTGTTGTTGGATTAAAAAGTTTAAAAGATCTTGGTTTCAGTGAAAAAGAAATTGCAGCAGGAAAAGAAGCTCTTCGTGCTTCAGGACAGTTAACAGACTTTACTCCTGAGATTAACCCAAGAACACTTCGGCAAAAAGGGGTAAAAGAAAACGATCTTCAAGCAGCCTTAACATTAGTAAATGGAACAGGAACGATTGAAGGAGCACCTCATTTAAAAGCAGAGCATTTTGCGATTTTCGATTGTGCAAATAAGTGTGGTGATGGAAAACGATTCATTGCACCAATAGCACATGTAAAAATGATGGCCGCCGCACAACCATTTATTTCTGGTGCAATCTCCAAAACAGTAAACCTTCCTCATGAAACAACAGTTGAAGAAATTGAGGATATTTATTTTCAGGGATGGAAATTAGGTTTAAAATCTCTTGCAATTTATCGAGATGGCTCAAAAGGCTCTCAACCTTTAAATACGAAAGATGACGATAAATCGACAGAAGAAAAAGTAGCCAAACCAGTTAAAAAATTGGCTGAACCTGTATCAGATCAAAAACAAGCAATTCCAAATGCTTGGGGACAGAGAAAACAACTTCCTAAAAAGAGAAAAGGTTTTAACCTTGAATCAACAGTTGCAGGACATAAACTGTTTCTTCGTACTGGTGAATATCCAGATGGTACTTTAGGTGAAATTTTCATTGATATGTATAAGGAAGGAGCTTCTTATCGTAGTATGATGAATTGTTTTGCTATGGCAGTTTCAATTGGAATCTCTTATGGAGTACCTCTTGAGAAATTTGTGAATGCATTCACATTTACTCGATTTGAGCCACATGGATTTACAGATCATCCAAACGTAAGAAATGCGACATCCTTATTAGATTTTATCTTCCGAATCTTAGGAATGGAATATTTAGGACGTACTGATTTTGTTCATAATCCACCAGTAGCCGAACCTAAAGTTCTTGATATTGTTGATGAGTATTTAGATCCAAGTAAAGAAGATGAAACATCACAAACATCAAAAGATGAGCAATTAGCAGATATGATGGGGGATGCTCCACCATGTGATAGTTGTGGACATATGACGGTAAGAAACGGTTCTTGTTATCGTTGCTTAAACTGTGGAAACAGTATGGGTTGTAGCTAAACTCAATCCGTTTGACATTTTGTAGATTTAGGGAAAGGATTGCGAACGCAGTAATCTTTTCCCTTTTTTGCATTAAAGGTTACCTAATTAATTAGGTTTATTTTTCTTTTGAAAAAGAGAAGATATCAAAATTTTAAAGCTTATATTATACTAAAACAGATTCAAATAAAGGTTATTTGACCTTCTTGTCTTTAGCATAAAACGGAATTTTCGGAAAAAATTTCATGAATGAATTAACTGGAAAACAAAAACGTCATCTTCGTGCATTAGCTCATCATTTAAAACCTGTTCTTCAGCTTGGAAAAGCAGGAGTTACAGATACTTTTCTTATCAGTATGCGACATCAGCTTGAACAACATGAATTAATTAAGGTAAAGGTACTTAAGAATTCACCTGAAGGACATCGTGAAGCAGGTGAAAAATTAGCTAAAGCAGTTCCTTGTTATTTAGCTCAGGTGATTGGAAAAACTATGCTTTTTTATCGAGCAAGAGAAAAAGATCCTGAGATTTTACTGCCAAGCTAACAATCAAGAATATTCTTAGAGGAATTTTATGAAGAAGCTTCTCTTATCAGGTTTAAAATCAAAAAATCAACGAGTGAAAGGAGCTGAACTAATCATTGTAGGTGGTTTAGTTCTTTTAGGTAACTCACTCTCATTTTTTGTTGGAATAGCTATTATTTTGTATGGAATCTATCGAGTTTTTTTACAAAAAAGCTACCCTATAGGAACTGCAAGTATTATTTTGGGCATTTTGATTTTGAGTTTTTCAGGAACTCTTCGTAGTATGCTTTTAGTAGGAGGTCTTATTTTAATAATTTATGGGATGTATCTTTTATTTTCTCCCAAAAAAGATAAGATTGAAGACAATACAACCCCTTAATTGCTTTTTATGCAGAATCCATTACAAGTTTTAGATCAAGTTTTTGGTTACCAGCAATTTCGAGGAAAACAAGAGGAGATTATTCAGAATGTAGTTTCTGGAAATGATACGCTTGTTTTAATGCCTACAGGCGGTGGCAAATCTCTTTGCTACCAAATCCCAGCATTGATAAGAAATGGAATAGGAATTGTAATTTCTCCTTTGATTGCACTCATGCAGGATCAAGTGCATGGTTTACAACAAGCTGGAGTAAAGGCTGAATTTCTCAATTCAAGCCTTTCTTATCAAGATGCAAATCGAATAGAGTGGTCAGTGCGAAATGGAGAAATTGACCTACTCTATGTTTCTCCTGAAAAATTACTCACTGATCGGTTTCTTCAATTATTGAATCAAACTCAAATTGCATTATTTGCCATTGATGAAGCTCACTGTGTTTCGCAATGGGGACATGATTTTCGTCCAGATTATATTCAACTCTCAATCCTTCATCAACATTTCCCAAATGTTCCAAGAATTGCTCTAACAGCTACTGCTGATGAAGTTACTCGTGTAGAGATTATTGAAAAATTAGGTTTATCAGTAGCAAAAAAATTCATTTCTAGTTTTGATCGTCCTAATATTCGTTATCGAATTATTCATAAAAAAAATGCAAAGTCACAACTTTTAGACTTCATTCGATGGGAACATGAAGGAAATGCAGGTATTGTTTACTGTTTAAGCCGTAAAAAAGTTGAAGAAACGGCGGCATGGTTATCTGACCATGGATATTCAGCATTACCTTATCATGCAGGACTTGGTACAAAGATTCGATCAGAGAATCAACGTCGATTTTTACAAGAAGATGGAATTATTATTGTAGCAACTGTTGCCTTTGGAATGGGAATTGACAAACCAGATGTTCGGTTTGTGGCTCATTTAGATTTACCCAAAAGTATTGAGGGTTATTACCAAGAAACAGGTCGTGCGGGAAGAGATGGAGAAGCGGCTACAGTTTGGATGACCTACAGTCTTTCTGATGTTGTCATTCGCAGGAAAATGGTTGCTTCAAGTGAGGCTGATGAGCAATTTAAAAGAATTGAACACCGAAGGTTAGATGCACTATTAGGATATTGCGAAACAGCACATTGTAGAAGAGAGGTTCTTCTCAATTACTTTGGTGAAGAATATACTAAAAAATGTAATAATTGTGATACTTGCTTAGAAACAGTAGAAACATGGGATGGAACAGTTGCAGCACAAAAAGCACTGTCTTGTGTATTTCGAACTGGACAAAGGTTTGGGGCAAACCATTTAGCACAAGTTTTGTTAGGGAACCAAACAGAGAAAGTAGTAGAGTTTAAGCATCATCAACTATCTACTTTTGGAATTGGTAGTGAACTTTCTGAAGATGAATGGAAATCTGTTTATCGACAACTTATTGCCGCAGATTTATTAGGAATTGATATTACAGGGTATGGTGGTTTCTACCTGACTCAAAAGAGTAAATTAGTTCTTAAAGGAGAAAAAACAATTGAATTTCGAAAAGACCCTATTCCAAAAAAGAAAAAGAAAAGAAAAATGTTATTCTCTGACAAACCAGAACCTCGTTTTAACCATCCTCATGTAAAAGAAGTTTGGCTTGCATTAAAAGAATTACGAAAAGAAATTGCACTAGAGCAAGATGTACCTCCTTACTATATTTTCCATAATACTACGATTGATGAAATTACAAGAGTACTTCCATTATCAATCGTTGATTTAAAAAAAATTTCAGGTTTAGGAACAACTAAAATTCAACGATATGGACAGAAAATTATCAAAACTATTGAAACTATAACTCAAAATTAATTGTAATTTTACTAAATGTTACAATAAAAATTGGCCTAATGTTTGTTAGCATTTGATTTACTGCTAACTGAATAGAGCTTGTCATTTATGCGATATAAATTAGTTACCAAAGCTTCACTTAATTTAATTCTGATTCTCTCAGGATGTTTATTCCTGATTTTCTACTTAAATTATGCAAAATACAAAAAGACTTACAAAACATTGATGGAGGAAAACATCACAACTGTTGGCCTTGAAATGAAAGGGTTGGTTGAGGATGGTGTTAATCGAGGTCTCTCATTACAAATCATGCAGGCAGTACAAAGTACTTTGAGCCAAATTGAACAAAAATATACTGAAGTTTCAGGAGTAATTATTTTTGATCATAAAGGAGTTGTTCAGTTTTCTACACAAAAAAAATCCCTTCTAAAAGTTCCTCCTCAATGGTTGCTAGAAAAAACAAACAAGAAAAAATATTGGAAAATTATAACTTCATCTGGTTACATCATTGGATTTCCAATTAAAAGAAATCATCACGATGTAATTGGAGGGATTGTTATTGCTCATCAAGTTAAAAATATTTTAGAGCACACCTTTAAATTAAATGAATTTCGAATTTATCTACCCCTGATTTGGATTGGATTTATTGGAATTGGAATTATTGGAATAACTGTTTGTTTTTATTTTTTAGGATTACATTATCCTGAACTTCAAAAAATTTTAGATCATAAACAAAATGCACGACAAACTAAGTCATCTATATTTCCTTCCTATTTAGAACATCATGTTGAGCGTTTTAGAGACCAAATCTCAGAGGTTTCTACAAAATTGGATGGTGCTGAAAAAATCTTAATTCGGAAAAAAAATATTTTTGATGAGAGATCATTTTATAAGGAAAAATGAACTCAAATAATATGTCAGAAAAAAATAGTCCACTAAATCAATCCCAATTTATAAATAGGTTTTGTATCTTTTTAGAATGGGTTAGTGCCATTACTTTGGCGATTTTTGCCGTCATTATTTCGATAATGATTTACCAAACCTTGGCTAGTAAATTACGCCTTGTTATGGAAAGTAGATCACTTGTAATTGCAGATTCAATTCAGATAAAATTACAAAGACCTTTGCAGTTTGGAGTGCAATTTCAAGATCTAAAAAGTGTAAACCAATTTTTAGAAGATACTAGTGCTCGCCACTCCAATTTAAAATATATTTTTATTGCTGATTTAAAAGGAAAAATCTTATTTAAATCAACAGTATCACCAAGTAAAAAAGTTTTTAAATATATTCACCACATTCAAAAAAGCACATTTTTAAAAGCTCTTGATAAAACACACTTTTCGAAATCAATTAGCGGGTTTTATCACACAGTTGTTCCTTTTTATTCTAAAAATAAATTTCTTGGTTTAATTCATATTGGTTTTGAAGAAAAAGAAGTTAAAGAATTATTTGATCAGGCAAAATCGGCTGGAGTTCTTGTTTTCTCTGCATCAATGTTTATTCTCTTTATGATTCTAAAACATTTTTCTTCTATTCATATTAGTCTACCATCACAGTCAATCATTCTATTTTTAAAAAAAGGTTATCAACAAAAAGATTTTCGTCACTCTTTAGAATTACAAGGACACAGTGATTTATCACAGTTGGGAAATGCTGTGAATAAAATGGTTGAAGAAATAAGTGATCGTTATCAATCTTTAGTAGAAAAAAGTAAGTGGGTTAGTATCTATACCGCACATTCTATCCATGAATTGGAAAGAGCATTATTTCATTTTTTGGATTATCGTTTTTCAAAAGGTCGTAAATATAATCGGGTTCAAAAAGATGATGTTTCCTATATGCGAACTCCTTTATTCCTATTTTCATTTGCAGAAGAGTTATCACGTCCCTTTCTTCCTTTATACTCAGAAACACTGTATACTCCAATATTTGGGTGGTCACAAAAATTTGTGATTGGTCTTCCCATTATTATTTTTATGGCTGTAATTGCGGTTATCACTCCAATTGCAGGCAGTTTACTTGATAAGTATGGATGCCGAAAAACCTTATTGCTTGGAATTATACCTTCAATTCTAGGATTTGCAGGATCTATTGTTGCTGATGGGATTTACGAGTTTATTGTTGCGAGAGCTTTATCTGGTCTTGGTTATGGACTGTTCTTTGTTGCTGCTCAAGGCTATTTTGCAAACTATACAACGGAAGAAAATAAAGCGACAGCAATGGGGCAGTTTATCACAACAGTGATTACAGCAGGATTTTGTGGAGTTGCGATTGGAGGAATTTTATCTGAAGAAATTGGATATGCTCGTGTTTTTATTGTTTCTCTAGTTTTAACCTTTTTAGCAACATATCTTATTCTACGTGAATTCCCTGAGAAAACACTAGAACCTAACGAAAAGAAAACAATTACATTTCGAGGTCTAACACAATTAGTAGCTCATTCCCAATTTAGTCGATTATTATTCTTTTCAACAATTCCTGCAAAAGCAGTTTTAACAGGATTCTTATTCTACTTAGTTCCACTTTATTTACAGGAATTAGGGAATAGCCAAGGAGAAATTGGACGAAATATGGTGGGATTTAGTTTCATCATCATCATTGGAACACGAGCTGTTAATTACATTGCTGACCGTTTTAAAATTCACCATTTTCTCGTTTATTTAGGTTCGATTCTTACCAGCATAGGATTAATTTCCCTCTATTGGTATCAATCATCAACAGCTATTGTATTAAGCATTCTAACGTTAGGGTTTGCATATACTTGTAGTAGTTCAACACAAATGGCAATTGCTTCTGAAATTTATGAAACATCATTAAAAAAGACATTAGGGAAAGGACAAGTTTTTAGTACATTCCGATTATTTGACCGAGTTGGATCAATTTTAGGCCCACTATTGGCAGCCTTATTTTATGATCTCTCAGGAGGAAGCTACCCTAATGCAATTGGATTAATTGGTTTGTGTGTTTTCGTTACAGGAAATCTCTTTTATTTTTGGAGACCTAAAGAAATTGTTATCGAATAGGCAAAAATCGTAAAGGATTTTGAGGTTTTCCTTGAACATGAACCTCAAAATGAAGATGAATCCCTGTAGACCTTCCTGTTGTTCCCATTTTAGAAATAATTTGTTTTTTTCGAACTCTCTGCCCTTTAGAAACATAAAGTCTTTCACTATGTGCATAGAGTGTTTTAACTCCATTCTGATGTTTAATAATAATTGTTTTTCCAAAACCTCGCATTTTCCCACTAAACTCAACAACTCCAGCTTCTGCGGCAAAAATACTTCGTCCACGATCTTTTGTAAGATCAACCCCATAATGCATACGAATTCCTCTAAAACCAAATCCTGAGGAAAGTGTACCATTTGCAGGCCACGCCAAATTCATTTTTTTATTTGTATTTTGTCTAGCAGTGATAATTACTGGTCTAGATGTACTACTACTCACTTTTTGTTTACGAGGAATAAAAACTTGGATTCCATTTGCTAAATCAGCAGAATCATAGATTTCATTAATTTTTCTCAGCTCTAAAATTGAGATTTGATATTTTGTACTTAGTTTTTCAAGTGAATCCCCATTTTTCCATGTATACCAAAAACCTACTTTCGTTGTTTTCGAGCAAGATACAAGAAGAAAAAGAGAACAAAAAATATAAAGTATCAATTTTGATTGGATTTTTTGAGTCATTTTTTCTAAAAAGTGCAAATTGGGAGAAAATTTAGATATTTTTAAAGAATTGTTTTTGCAGGATTTTGATATTTTCTGACAATAACGTAAATTTTGTCAAACTCTTCTAAATGCGATGCAATATTTTAAATATATAAGGCTCTTTCATTGCATAACAAACACTTTGTTTTTCATATACAAGAGTGCAGGTAAAGATCTTTTTTAAAAGCTTTAAAATTAAAAAAAAATTCTAATTTTTTATAAATTTTGGTTTACAATTCGAATTTTTGTGTTAGAAAAGTCCTGCCCAATTTTTGTATGATTGTAAAAAAATAACTTGAAGTTTTTTAAATACCTATTCCATCATTTATATCATTGATGATTTTCGATTTGATTACTAATTTGGGTGGTTGCTTTGGGTTAATATGAAGTGACAGCTTTTTATATTAGATAATGTCATAGGCTATTATTTTAATTTTAAATAGTACCTTATAGAATACTGCTTTTTTATTAATTAAGTATGTAAGCTATCTTATAATAATATAGCTAATAAAGCTGGATGTTTCTCTTTTCCTCTCTATAGATCCCGTAAACTTTACAAAACGGTTTTTGAATATGATTAGAACCATTCAGGCTGCTCGCCCACGCAGCTTATTCTGTCTATCCATATTTCTGTTCGTAGCGTTGTTTGCTTTGCCTGCATTGGCAGCAGAGCTTCCGAAACAACCAATCGACTTTAGCCATAAAACACATGCAGCAGATAATAACGTAACATGTGAATTTTGTCATACTTATGCTCGTCGTTCTGCTTCTTCTGGGGTTCCTCCTGTTAGTACTTGTGTTGGGTGTCATAAGACTGTGAAAGGAACAACTGATATTCAAAAAGCGGAAATCAAGAAAATTTTCACATACTGGGATAAAAAACAACCAATTCGATGGAAGAAAATCCATGATGTTCCAGATTTTGTAATTTTTTCGCATAAACGACATATTAAGGCTGGTTTTGACTGTACTTCATGTCATGGAGACGTAAGCAAAACAAAAGCACCAAAGCCATTTGAAAAAGCTGGGGAGACTCCTCAATCAATGGGTTGGTGTTTGACATGTCATAAAACGGCTCATCCACTGAAAAAAGATGGAAAGATCTTTTACAAAAAAGTTCGAAAGACTCGTGGAAGTCCGATTATGAAAAGTGCAACAGAAAAACCAACAAGTAAAACGCTAAAAGGCTTAAAAGACTGCTTAGTTTGCCATAAATAATTTATTAGGAGACAAAAATAATGAGTATAGGCAAAAAAGGCATGAATCGAAGAAACTTCTTTAAGGTTGCAGCCGCTAGTGGGGCTGCTGCTGCTGTTGCTGGGTGTTCTGATGACCCAATAGAAGATCTAATTCCGATTCTTGTACCCCCTGATCATTACACTCCAGGTGTTTCCGTTTATTACGCAACTGTATGTCAGGAGTGTCCTTCACAATGTGGTATGCACATTCGTACTCGTGAAGGTCGGGCTCTAAAAGCAGAAGGAAACCCAAACCATCCTTTTAATCAAGGTGGATTATGTGGGGTTGGTCAAGCATCTCTACAAGGACTTTATAATCCTTCCCGTGTTCGTTACCCAACTTCTGGGAAAGGAAATGCGAAGAAAATTACTTGGAAAGATGGAAAAGAGCAATTGGTTGCTTCACTTAAGAAATTAAAGGACGAAGGAAAAGGAAAACGAGTTCTTTATTTCGGTCGACCAAACTCTGGAACACTTCAACAGTTAGTAGGCAAAGTAATCACTGGTATTGGTGGTCAAACAATTGCTTTTGATATGGCTTCAACTGACAACTCAATTGTCGAAGCGAACAAAAGAATGTTTGGAAAGGAAGAAGTTCCTTTTTACAATGTTGCAAATGCAAAAGTTCTTGTGAATTTTGGTGCAGATTTCATGGAAAGCTGGGGAAAACCAGTAGAGTTCATGAAAGATTTTGCAAAGATGCATGGTTACAAGAATAAGAAAAAAGGAAAATTTATCCATGTTTCACCACATCTATCGATGACAGGTAGTAGTGCTGATCAGTGGGTAGAGTGTAAAACAGGTGATGAAGTTAAGGTTGCACTTGCAGTTGCAAATTCTCTTCTTACCAAAAGCAGTACATACCTTTCAATTACGAACAAACAAAGAATTGCAGAATATTTAAAAGACTATACTCCTGCTAATGTAGCAAAAGAAACTGGAGTACCTGCAACTGTAATTGAAAAAATTGCAAAAGAATTAGGAACAAACGGAAGCAGCCTTGCAATTGGTGGTGGTACTTCTACTGCTAATGGAAATGCAACAGCACTTCAAGTTGCAGTGAATCTTATTAACTTCATTGCAAGAAATTACGGAAGAACAGTTCAATTTGGTTCAAAAGAAACTGTAGCTGACAGCATGGCTACTGTTGAAAAAGCAATTCAGGACATGAAAAGTGGTAACTATGATGTAGTTATCATTGATAATGTAAATCCTGTATATGCTCTTCCTAAATCGGCTGGTTTTGACGAAGCTTTATCAAAAGTAGCAACAGTTGTTTCTCTTTCTACAATTCATGATGAAACTTCTGCAAAAGCAACTCTTCATCTTCCAGTATCTCATTTCTTAGAGACATGGGGAGATTCAAATACAAGAGATGGTATTTACGGGTTACAACAACCTGTAATGGGACAGGTTACAGCAAATACAAAAGAAGGAAACACAATTCCATTCTTTGATACTATCCCTGCTGGGGATCTTTTCTTAGAAGTTGGAAGTCAATTAAAACTTGCTGGAATTACGACTAAAGAATTCCGAACTTACCTAAGTAAAGCATGGGAAAGTGTTCAAAAAACAGTTAGTGGCACTGGAACTTTTGCTTCATTCTGGGATGAGTCACTAAAAAATGGTGGTGTTTTCCGAAGTCGTCTAACTTCTTCTTCTGTATCTCTTCAAACAAATGCTCTTAGCATTAAACCAAAAGCAACGGCAAAGAAAAGTGGACTTACTCTTCTTGCTGTAAACTCTGTATTCCATGATGCAAATGGATATGGTGGTGATAAGCCTTGGTTACTTGAAGTTCCACATCCAGTTACACAAATTGTGTGGGATTCATGGGTTGAAATTCATCCTGATACAGCTCAAGCATTAAAAATTCGACATGGTGAGAAAGTAAAACTTACTGTGAACGGTAACACTATTGAACTTCCAGCATGGGTTTACCACGGAGTTCAAAAAGACACTGTTGTTGTTCCTACTGGTTTTGGACGTTCTATTGCGTTTCCATCTTACAGTACTTACAAACAAGATCTTTTCATCCCAACTGCACCAGGAAATCCTGATAAGTTAAAAGAAGTTAAAGTTGGTGAAAATATCGTAGACCTTCTTCCTTTAGAGAAAGATCAATATTCAGGTGATTTCTCTTTTGCTGGAACGGAAGTAAAAATTGAAGGAACTGGTAAAAAAGCATTTGTTGTAATGCTTGATGGTGCTCATCGAGACGATTTAAAAGGTAAGTTAATTTCTCAAACAAAAGCAGGGGAAGGAGATCGTGGTCAACGTGATCGTGGATTCATTCAAACTGCAAGTTTAAAAGAACTAAAAGGTCTTTCTTTTGGTCAGAAATTAAAACCAGAAGGGCATCATTTAAAGCAGCGGCTTTATACTAATGATAAAACGGGTAATCTTGATAAGAACGGAAAAAAACGTCCTGGACAATCTGCGACTCATGACTTTTATAAGCCAATGGAGCGTAACGTTCAAGAACATGCGTTTGGTTTAAAAGGAAACGATACACCAAAATACTATGACCCATATCGTTGGGAAATGGCGATTGATTTAGACCGTTGTACTGGTTGTTCTGCTTGTGTAGTTGCATGTTTCGCAGAAAACAACTTGCCTGTTGTAGGAAAAGAACGACAAGCAGTTGGTCGTGAAATGGCTTGGTTACGAATTGAGCGATTCTTCGATAGAGATAAAAGTGGTGCAATTACTACTAATTTTTCTCCTGAAATGTGTAGTCAGTGTGGTAATGCTGGTTGTGAAACAGTATGTCCAGTATATGCTACTTACCACAACCCTGAAGGCTTGAACGCAATGGTTTACAACCGATGTGTTGGAACTCGTTACTGTTCAAACAACTGTGCGTACAAAGCACGACGCTTTAACTGGCGAACTTATACATTCCCAAAACCACTTACTCTACAGCTTAACCCAGATGTTACTGTAAGAAGTAAAGGGGTAATGGAAAAATGTACGTTCTGTGTTCAAAGAATTCGAGAACAGAAAGATCTTGCTAAAGATAAAGGACAATTAGTGGTGACAGATGGTGCAATTCAAACTGCATGTCAACAAACTTGTCCAACTGGTGCAATTACTTTCGGTAACGGAGTTTCTAAGACCAGCCAAGTTGCTAAAATTAAAAATCAAACTAAGCGTGGATATACTCAGCTTGCAGAGTTGAACTATAAACCAGCAATTACTTATCTTAAAAAAGTTAAGCACGACGCATAATCTTCGGGAGGTGTACTGTGAGTGGGATAACATACGGTAGCATCAATGACGATGTGTTGAAGTCTATGGAGCCACCTGGAAAATCGTGGCTCATTAGTATGGCAATTATTCTCGGCCTTTTAGGTATGGGAATATATGCTCTTCAACATCAAATTCGTTTTGGTCTAGAGGGTAGTGGAATTAGTCATCCAATCGGATGGGGCGTTTACATTACTGATTTCGTATTTTGGGTTGGTATCGGTCATGCTGGTACTTTGATTTCAGCCGTTCTTTTTCTTGTACGGGCTCCTTTCCGAACAGCGATTTATCGTGCGTCGGAAGCGATGACTGTATTTGCGGTTATGACAGCAGGTTTATTCCCGTTGATTCATATCGGTCGAATTTGGAACTTCTATTGGTTAGTTCCTTATCCTAACCAACGACAACTTTGGGTAAACTTTAAATCTCCTCTTGTTTGGGATGTATTTGCTGTTTCTACTTATATGTCTGTTTCGATTGCATTCTTTATTATTGGGTTAATTCCTGATTTTGCTGCAATTCGAGATGAGTCAAAAGGACTAAAACGACTTTGCTACAGCATGCTTTCTTTTAATTTTAGAGGAAGTAATCATCAGTGGTTGCATTACATGCGAGGATATTTACTCTTTGCTGCACTTGCAACTCCGCTAGTATTCTCTGTGCATTCGATCGTATCGTGGGATTTTGCGATGTCTAGTATTCCTGGTTGGCATACTACTATCTTCGCTCCTTACTTCGTTGCTGGTGCAATCTTCTCTGGGTGTGCGATGGTTATTACCATCATGGTTCCACTTCGAGTGATTTACTCTGGATTTGATAAAATTATTACAATATCAAATCTTGAAGCAATGGCAAAAATGATCATGTTTACTAGTGTGATCGTGGGCTATTCTTACGCAATTGAGTTCTTTGTAGCTTACTACAGTGGTTCTCAATACGAACGAGCAGTATTTTGGTTCCGACCATTTGGTGAATACAAAGTATTTTTCTGGTTAATGGTGTTCTGTAACATTATTGCACCTCTTCCTCTTTGGAGAAAGAAAATCAGAACAAATATTGCTGCATTATTTGTAATCTCAATTCTAATCAATATCGGAATGTGGATGGAGCGTTTCAACATTGTTGTTACTTCTCTAGCACATGATTTTGATCCATTTGCATGGGGTACATACCATTTTGAGTGGGTTGAAATTTGGATTACTATTGGTAGTTTTGGGTGGTTCTTTTTATGGTTCTTCTTATTTGTGAAAATTATGCCTTCTCTTGCTATCGTTGAGCTTAAAGAGGGAATTGAACCACCATTAAGGAGTGCAAAAAAATGAGCAAGAATTTTACAGGTGTCTGGGCGACCTTTGAATACCTAGACGATATGTGTGGTGCAATTAAAGAAGCTCGAAAGAATGGACATGAACAATTAACAACTCATTCTCCATGCCCACGACATGAAATTGATCATGCTTTAGGGGATCCACAAAGTCGTGTTCCATTTTTCACTTTGATTATGGGACTGTTGGGAGTTACTACAGCTTTCATGATGGCTGGTTGGATGAGTCTTGATTGGGTTATTCCTGTTTCTGGAAAGACTATTCTTTCTATTCCTCCATTTGCAGTAATCGGCTTTGAGCTTACTGTTCTTTTTGGAGCTTATGGAACAATGGCAGGAATGTTTCTGCTTGCGTTAAAAGATACTCTTAAAACTCCTCGGCCAACTAGTGATGCATACAAAAACTACAACGGTTTCACACGAGACCGATTTGGAGTTGTTGTTCCTTGTTCTTCTAGTGATTTAGAAAAAGTCGAAGAAATTATGAACAAATTTTCTGCTGAAGAGGTGACCCGTGAAGACTAAAATCACTCTCTTAGTTGTTGCTGTTTGTTTTACTCTTGTTGCTACTACTAGCGTCTTTGGAACTTCAACCATCATTAGTTGGATGAAGGACATGTACAATCAGCCTAGTATTAAGCCACAAGAATCAGGAACAATGCAAAACTTTCCACTAGGAACTGTTTCTATTGATGGAAAGAAGAATACAAAAACAATCCCAAATAACGGCTGGATGGCTCAAATGGGAAGCGTGAAAAAACCTGCTCACTATAAAGTTAATATGGTGAATGGAAAAAGAATGTTTCAAACATACTGTGAAGTTTGTCATGGTGACAAAAACGGTATGGGAAAAGCTGGAAAAGCTGATACTAGAGTTGCTGAGAAGTTTTTTGCAAATGGTGTCGTAATTCCTGCTGGATTTGTAGTAAAAACAATGCCTGCAAATTACCTTTATCTAAAGATCAAGCATGGTGGAATCAAAATGCCAGCTCTTGGTTATATGACAACTGAGCAAGACCGATGGGATATCATTAACTATCTTAAAGGAGCTGCCCAATGACAAGAAACGATGAAATGAAGACCGTACTGGAAAACAGTACATTCACTATTAGTGGAAAGGTCAAAAACACAATGTTCGCTTTCATTGCTATTGGTGTAGTTGGAATGATTGCTGGTCTTGCAAGTGGAAGTGCTGCTTATGCTTGGCAAGCCTTGTTAATCAATACCATTTTCTTCGCAGGGATTTCCCACGCTGGCTTGATATTTTCTGTGATTTTTACAATTACTGATGCAAATTGGGGACGACCAATCAAACGTTTTGCTGAAGCAATGGCTGCGTTTATTCCTGTTTCTTGGGTTCTTTTTGGTCTTCTTTTCTTTGGTGCTGAGTATTTCTTCGAGTGGATGGATCACAGTAAAGTAATCCATACTAAAGAAGGATGGTTAAACTTCTCGTTTTTTGTAAAAAGAAACATTGTTTTAATCATCATCACTGGCCTTATTGGTTGGGCTTATGTGAAAAACTCAGTTCGACCAGATCTTAGTTTAGCAAAACAACTTCTTCCTGAGAAGTTTGCAAATAAGCTAGCTGAAAGAATTGGAAAAGCTCTTGATGAAAGCCATGAAGCAGAAGTAGCAATTGCAGTTGAAAAAGGGAAAAAATTAGGCCCTATATATGCAATTATTTACTCTCTTTTTACTACTTTTATTGCATTTGATTGGATGATGTCTATTGACCAAGAGTGGTTCAGTACGATGTTTGGTGTTCAATATGCGGTTTCTAGTGTTCTTGGAGCAAGTGCAACTCTTCTGATCATTTCAGGCTTTGCAAGAGAAAATTTTAAATTACAAGATTACATCACATTAGACCGATATCATGACAACGCAAAATTAACTTTTGCTGCAAGTCTTCTTTGGACTTACATGGTATTCTCTCAAGTGATTGTAATTTGGTATGCGAATCTTCCTGAAGAAACTCCATATATGATTCTTCGGATGTATTCAAACGAGTGGAGCCCAATGTTTTGGGTAATATTCTTGATGGTTTTCCAAATTCCTTTTTGGGGTTTATTAAGCCGAACAGCTTGTCGTTCTATTGGATTCTCTCGAATCATTGCAATTGAACTACTTGCTGGACTTTGGTTAGAAAAATATTTCTTAATTGTTCCATCAATTCAAGAAAATGTTGCAGCTGGAATGGGAAGTCATGGTGCAAAAGTAGCACATGGAGTAGCAAAGGCTGCTCATAGTGGACTTCCAGGAATCAAGTTTACTGCATTTGATTTCACAACTTTAATTGGAGTGTTGGGTGCATTTATCCTTTGCTTCCTTCTTTTCCTAGAGAAAGTACCTGCTGTTCCTGTATCTGATCGATATTTTTATCAAAAAGGTCATCACTAGAAATAGTGTAAGAACAACAAGTTAAGAAAGAATAAAAAAGCGGGCTTATGCCCGCTTTTTTTGTTTATACAGTATGATCACAATATAAAGTTTAAAAAGCGGGTTTATACCCGCTTTTTTTGTTTATACAATTTATTTTTTAAAAGATCAAATAGGCTTTACTGTATTTAGTCCTACCACTGTAATTAAATAATTTACTGTACTTATATTTCTTATTTTTAATAAAAAATCTCTATTTTTTTTGTACCTATCATAAGTTCATCATTTTTTTTTACTAGAAGTAGTGTAAATTCAATAGTTTGATGAAAGCTTTGAAAAAGTAAGTTTATAAGCATTTTTTTATTTGTATTGTTTTATTCAAACTTGCTAATAAAAGCTTGTAGGATTCAGTATTTTCAAGGAATATATCGCCTATCATACTTAATGACCTAAAGGTTGTTTTATATTGTCAAACTTGCAGCAAATAGCTTCAGGCAAACACCACAAATCAAGAATTTTTGGAAAATATATTGTTTGAGTTATGGGGAGCTAATGTCCGCAAAAATTTTATTAATTGATAATGATGCATCATCTCAAATTTATTTAAATCAATACTTAGAAAAAGAAGGATTTCAAGTTTTTTTAGCGAACAATGGTGAAATTGGAAAATTTTTATGTGAAAAAAATAATCCTGATCTTATCCTCCTAGATATTCCAAAAACAACAAATTCAAATCATGATTTTTTTGATTATTTACATGATAGAAACAGTCCAATTCCTGTCATTATACAAACAGCTTTTCCAAATTTAAAAGGAGCGGTAAAATTACTAAAAAAAGGGGCAATTGATTATTTAGTCAAACCTTTTGATTTTCACGAACTCAAAAAACAAATTGAAAAAACACTGCAACAAATTAATACTCCTATTCTAAAAGCATTACCTATAAAAATCTCTTCAAATCATGTCTCCAAAAAACTACCTACACTAATTGGTGAAAGCTCTCAACTTGTCCATGTTCGTCAACTTATTAAAAAAGTTGCACCATCTTCATCAACAGTATTTGTTACAGGTGAAAGTGGAACTGGAAAAGAACTTGTTGCTTCTGCAATTCATCATTATTCAAAAAGAAAACACCAACCTTTTATTGCTGTAAATTGCTCTGCTATTCCAGAAAACCTTCTTGAAACCGAACTATTTGGTTATGAGAAAGGAAGCTTTACAGGTGCAGATACTCAGAAGAAAGGATTATTTGAAGTTGCAAGTGGAGGAACCTTATTTCTTGATGAAATTGGAGAGCTACCTCTTTCTTTACAACCAAAGTTATTACGAGTTTTAGAAAGCCTTTCAATTAAACGTATTGGTGGGAAAAAAGAAATTTCAGTTGATGTTCGAATTATTGCTGCAAGTAATCGAGATTTTCAAGAACAGATTGATTTAGGTGAATTTCGAAAAGATTTATTTTATCGACTCAATGTCATTCCTATTCATTTAGCAAGTTTGCATACAATCAAAGAAGATATTCCAAAAATTGCAAACTATTTACTAGATAGTTACCAAGATAAATTTTCATTAAATCAGGTTAATGGATTTTCTACTCAAACTTTAGAACTACTCACAGCATGGTCTTGGCCTGGTAATGTTCGTGAATTAAAAAATGTAATTGAGCGTATTGTTATTATTCATCAGGAAGATGCAACTCTTCAGTTAATTCAACCTGAAATGCTCCCAATAGAAATTCAAAATGGCACTAATAAAGATTCAATATCAACAAACAGTCAAGAATTATCAACACCTCAAGAAAAAATCCTTTCTACATTAGAAGAAGTTGAGAAATTTCATATTCTTCATGTCTTGCAAAAATGCCTCAATAATAAATCTGAGACTGCTCGCTATCTTGGAATTACTCGAAATACATTAAAAGCAAAATTAAAAAAATATCAGTTGTAAAAAAGCTAATTTGTAAGCTGGATAAAAATTGACCATTACTTAAAAATGCTGGTCAAAGATAGCTGGTCAATAAATGACCAGTTCTTATTTATTTAGCCAAATGAAACAAATTTGTTATTTTATTGAATATAAATAACTGAAATTTAATAGTTTATTAATAATTCTATTCGCATAAGAAATGGCACAGCACTAGCAGATAAAGAGGTCAACTTTCAGGGTAAAATTGTTTTTTAAGAACAGGAGACAAAAATATGCTCAAAAAAAAACATTATCAGAAAATCCTGATTCCTTTATCTTTATTTGTTCTTTCAGCATGTGCTCCAAGTCAATCAGGTTCTGACCAGCAACAAAGTGGTCAAACAGCACAGACTTCAAGTACAGCAACGACTACAACAGCAACGACATATAAAATTGCTGATTTTAAATTGAAGTCATTAAAAGTAAGTGCAAAAAAAGCAGAATTAGGAAAACGGCTTTTCTTCGATAAACGACTATCTGGAGATGCATCCATAAGTTGTTCATCTTGTCATACACCAGAAAATGGTTTTTCTGATGGAAAAGATCTTTCTGATGCTTACACAGGTCTTAAAGGTTTTCGAAATACGCCAACATTGATCAACACTGCTCATAAAAAAACATGGTTTCATGATGGGCGGATGGGAACAAATCTAAATGATGTTACTCGTGACCAGATCACAGAAACAATTTGGATGAACATGGACATGCGAATTATGCAAGAGCGTATTAAGCAAGATCCCGTTTATGTAAAAATGTTTAAAGATGCTGGTTATGGTGAACCATCTAATGGTTCTGTTCGAAAAGCAATTCCAGAATACCTAAAGACTCTTGTTTCTAAGAATGCTCCATTCGATAAAGGAACAATGAGTGCGGATGCAAAAAAAGGATGGAGTCTATTCACAGGAAAAGCAAATTGTGTTGCTTGTCATAGTGGATCTACTTTTTCTGATGGACAACCTCATAAAATTCAAGTTCCAGAGAACACAAAAATCTACAAAAATGCAAAACGAAGTGCAATGTTTGTAGCTTTCAATATGTTCATGGGAAATGAAAATTTTATGAATCTGCGACAAGATCCAGGTGCTCACGTTCGAGAACATCGAGTAAATAAAAAAGATTTTAGTGCCTTTATGACTCCAACACTACGAGAGTTAAAATACACAGCTCCATACATGCATAATGGTATGGCTCCGACACTGACAGATGCGATTAAGATGCACTTGAAAGGTGGAACTGATCCAAAATTAAAAACAGTTCAACTTTCAGTTGAAGAAATCAAACAGTTAGTTAGTTTCCTTGAATCACTTTCAGGTGATCAGTTAACAGGAAGCAAATATGTTTGGAATAAAGCAATCGACTATCGTTATCCTGTGATTAAAAATTGGGAAAACACCAAAAATTAATGTTGGAGTAAAAAGGAGATATTATGAAACTACATCGAATATTTTTCGCCTTTGTGCTCTGCATCACATTACCTTTGGTCGCAAGTGCAAAAGGTGATTCAGATATGGATCTGCCATTAAAAGCACTTGGTGAAGTTCCAATTCCTTTAGATAATAAGCAAAGTCCTGAAAAAATTAAATTAGGGAAAATGCTTTTCTGGGACGGACGATTAGGTGGAAATGGAAGTACGTCATGTGCTGCATGTCATGCTCCAGAGCAAGGTTGGGGTTATAATTCAAAAATCAGTCGTGGTTATCCAGGAACTGTACATTGGAGAAATAGTAACACCATCATCAATTCAGCATATTATGCAAAACTTTTCTGGGCTGGTTCTAGTAAAAGTCTTGAAAAACAAGCAAAAAGTGCTGCAAAAGGTGGAGTTGCTGGAAATGGTGAATCTGATGTGATGGAAGCTAAATTAGCATTGATTCCTGAATATCGAAAAATGTTTAACAAAGTTTTTGGTCACGGTTTACCAAAACTAGCAAATGCATGGGCTGCAATTGCTGCATTTGAAAGAACATTAGTACAAAGAGATACTCCGTTTGATCGTTATATGAATGGAGATAAAAGTGCTTTAAAACCAAATGAGCTTAAAGGAAAAGCGTTATTTGAAGGAAAAGCAAATTGTATTGAATGTCATAATGGTGCTTTAACTAGCGATCAGAAATACTATAACAATGGTGTTCCTACCAATAAGCAATGGCAAACAAGTGGTTTAGCTCAAATCACATTTCGATATGAGATTTTTGCTAAGGGAGTTACTTTAGCTAAATATCGAAAAACTAAAAATGATTTAGGTTACTACTTCCGAACCAAAGAAAACTCGGATAAAGGAAAATTCCGAACTCCAAGTCTGCGTTATGTAAAATACACTGCTCCGTATATGCACAATGGATCGTTAGCTACACTTGATGATGTAATTGAGTTCTATAATAAAGGTGGTGGAAAAGACGTATTTGGAACAAAAACTAAGATACTTGAACCTCTTGGTTTAAGCATGGAAGAAAAGTCTGATTTAAAAGCTTTCATTTTAACTCTTTCAGGAAAAGAAATTAGAATGAATCCTCCTAAGTTACCAGAAATGAAATCACTTAGCTATTTTCCTGTGAAATAATAAGGAAAATTGGAGAGTTTATGAAAACAGAAATTCAAAAAATGAAAACGGACGAAGAGCATGATTCATGTATGCTAAATCGTCGTCAGTTTCTCCAAGCAGGTGCAGCAACTGTAGTTACCACAACAGTGATGGTCAACTTAGGAGCAGGCTCTGCTTTGGCAGAAATTCCAGCAACAGTAACAAAATATCCTAAGAAAAAAATAGGATCATTAAGTGATTTAAAAAATGATATTCCAGTTGCGTTTAGCTATCCTGATAATGGGGCAAACTCATCATCAATGTTAGTGAAACTAGGAGTTCAAGGTGGTGGTGGTATTGGTAAAGGAAAAGATATTGTTGCCTTTAATACAGTATGTACACACCAAGGAATGCTTCTTACAAAATACAAGAAGGAGCATAAAGCTCTTGGAGCATGCCCGTTACATCTTTCTACGTACGATTTAACTCGTCATGGAATTGTCATTTCAGGCCAAGCCTATCAAAGCCTTCCTCAAGTACTTTTAGAAGTACAAGGTAATGATATTTATGCTGTAGGCATTATGGGCTTAATTTTTGGTCGGACTAATAATCTACATAAAGGATAAGGAGCGGGTCTATGTCGAAACCATATTATGTTCCAACCGATAAAACCCCTTTACCACCAAAGAATGCGGATGTTCTAACGACTGCATGTGACTATTGTATTGTTGCTTGTGGTTATAAAGTCTACCGCTGGCCTGTAGGGAAAGATGGGGGTGCGAAAGCAAACCAAAATGCATTTGGAAAAAACTTTCCAACATTTACAACACAAGAGTGGGTTGCACCTACACAACATAATGTTGTTACTCATGAAGGAAAACCTCATAATGTGGTAATTATTCCTGATAAAAGTACAACAGTTGTAAATAAAAATGGAGATTCCTCAATTCGTGGAGGAACCATTGCGAAGAAATGTTACAACCCAAATACACCAACAAAAGATCGTTTAAAAACTCCATTAGTTCGAATCAATGGTACTCTAAAGCCTGTATCTTGGGATTTTGCTCTAGATATAGCTTCAGAAATTACCAAATACACCATTGATAAACATGGAGCGAATTCATTCTCAATGAAAACCTTCTCCTATCAATATATTGAAAATACTTATGCAATTACTAAGTATGCTCTTCGAAATATTGATACAGCAGCATTTACATTTCATGATACTCCATCAGATGTAACTTCTACTCCTGGATTTCGTGATGCTGGATTCGATAACTTTAGTGCATCTTATGATGATTGGAATCAAGCAGAAACGTTGATGATTTGCGGAACTGATCCGTATGAAACAAAAACAATTCTGTTTACTCAGCACATCATGCCTGCAATTGCTCGTGGACAAAAAGTTATTGTTTTAAATCCTCGTGAAACTGCTGGTGTTGCTCATATTAAGGCTACTGGTGGTCTTCATATTGACCTTTATCCAGGAACTGACCTTGTTGTTGTTAATGCAATTGCTCGTGTAATTGTAGAAAACGGTTGGGAAGATTCTGAGTGGATTAAAGATTGGGTTAATAACAAGTGGGAATCTAGTTCTGGGTTTGGCCAAGGTACAAGGAATACTCCTTGGCAGTGGCGAAGTACTTGGGGCAAGTTCCAAACTAATGGCTTTCCTGACTGGAAAAAATGGTTATTAGGTCAAAAAGAACATACACCTGAAGTTGCAGCTAAAATTGCAGGAATTGATGTTAAAAAAATCTATCAAGCTGCTGAATGGTTAGCAAAACCTAAAGCTGATGGTTCTCGTCCAAAAACTTCGATTGGAATTGAAAAAGGTTTTTACTGGTCAAATAATACAGGAAATACCAATGCAATTGCTGCTTTAGGAATCATTGTTGGTGCTGGTGGGCGACCAGGACAAGTTGTAAGTCGTTTTGGTGGACATCAACGTGGTGGTCAAAAAGGTGGAAGTTATAGCCGAAATAAATCACCAGAAAAAGTTCCAGGTCGACGACGACGATCTATTGATACTGATCGTTGGATGGTAAATGGTCATACTCGTGTTGCTCATGTAATTGGAACCACATGGATTCAATCCATGACTGGAACCGAAGGTTTACGAAAAGCATTTGACCGTTTTGTGACAAAAAATCCAAATCAAGCTCGTTCATCAGATAAGCAAGAAATTATCAATTCTTTGAAAAAACGAATTGATTCTGGCGGAACTGCTGTAATCAACCAAGATATTTACCTCATTGATCCAATTGGAGCTAAGTATGCGGACGTTGTTTTTCCTGCTGCAACTTGGGGTGAAGAAAACTTCATGCGTGCAAATGGTGAAAGACGTCTTCGTTTATACCAAAAATTCTATGATGCACCAGGTCAAGCAAAACCTGATTGGTGGATTATGGCTCAATTGGCAAAACGAATGGGATTTGATGGTTTTGACTGGAAAGATTCAAACCAAGTTGCAGAAGAAGCAGCTCGATTCTCTCGTGGTGGTCGAAAAGCATTTAACATGGTGAAAGTTTACGCTCAACGTAAAGGGCGAACTCTCCATGAACAAATGAGACTTCTCGGAACTGATGGAATTCAAGGGCCTACTTGGATTGATGAAAAAGGTGAACTTCAAGGAACCGTTCGATTACATGATACAACTCGGAAGCTTTCAGAAACGGGAGCAGAAGGAGCAAATGTATTCAACAAGAAGTTAACTCACTTCAACAGTCAAACTGGAAAGCTAAATCTTCAAAAAGCAAATTGGAGCTTGTTCTCTGATCTTTGGGAATATTTAAAACCAAAGAAAGATGAGTTATGGCATACCAATGGTCGAATTAATGAAATTTGGCAGTCTGGTTTTGATGATACTGAGCGACGTCCATATATTACACAACGATGGCCTGAAAACTTCGTAGAAATTCATCCTGATGATGCAAAGAAACGAGGAATTGAGTCAGGTGATTACGTGATGATGTATTCCGACCGAGTTCCTGCACAACAAGAGACCATTTTAGGAATTGGTGGAAATGATTTCCAATTTGCGTCTCTTATGAAACGAGGCTTGATCAAAAAAGAAAAAGTTTCAGTTAAATGTGTGGCAATGGTTACCCCAGCAGTAAAAAAAGGAGTTCTCTATTCTAATTCTTTGGATAAAGTAAATCCAACAAATGTTCTTCAAGCACGAGTTGTGGATTGGATTAGTGGAAACTATAATTATAAAATGGGTGTAGCAAACATCAAAAAAGTCGGAGAGAGCAAATATAAAAATACATTTTCACAAATGTCATTTGCACCTCGAAATATCACCATTTAGTCACTCGTTGATTTTGAATAGTCTATGAATCAAAATAGACTATTCATTACCTTGCAACATAAAGCAGATAGGAGCATTCAAATGAAGAGTTTGAAAACAATGCTTCTGCTTTTAGGGATGAGCTTTTTTTTGAGTGGTTATGCCCTAGCAGAAGAATTAACTGGAAAAGATTTATTTGGTAAGCGACTTTGTAAAAGTTGCCACGGAGAAAAAGGACAAAAGCCTTTATTCAATGGTTATCCTGCTTTAGCTGGAAACAGTTCTGAATATTTATTATCGCAAATGAAAGCGATTAAAAACGGAACTCGAAACAATCGCTATGCAGAACAAATGAGACTTGCAATTGAAGGTATTGGTGTTACTGACCAAGAATTAGGAAAAATTGCAAAATGGCTTTCTAAACAAGCAATGGTTGCAACTGCAAACCAAAATGCAAAAGGAAAAGCTCTTTTTACAAAGTTCAATTGTAATACTTGTCATGGTGCAGATGGAAAAACTTCTACAGCACCAATCTATCCAAGTTTAGCAGGCAACAATGCTGGCTACCTTCTTAATCAGATGATTGATATTAAAAATAAGCATCGTGTAGGTGGACTAACAGCAACAATGTTACCATTTGTTTCTAAAGTTTCAGATAAAGACTTAAAAATAATGGCAGACTGGTTAGGTTCTCGTTAATGTTTGATAGAAAATTCTAAAAGGTTATGACTTCTTTGCGTGATAAAGTGATTGCAGTACTTAGTGAGCAACTTCAGTCTTCAAATGAAGCATTACGTTGCTTTTCAAGTGTAGCTCTAGGTGAGATCAAAGCGACATCAGTTGTATCAACATTAGCAAGTCTTCTTCATGATGAAGATATTGATGTTGTTTTAGACGCTTGTGTTGCTCTCGGTGAGATCAAAGATGATTCAGCCGTTCCTCATCTAATTGAAAGTTATCAGCATGACCCAAGTGGTGAAGTGAAAGTTGCAGTAACAGAAGCACTTGGAAAAATAGGTTCAGCAACAGCAAATCAAAAACTAATTGAAATTCTTCAGAACAAAGAAGATTCTCATGAATGGCAACTCATTGATAGTGAATGGGATGATTGGTGGGATGTTCAATTAAAGGCTGTTCACTGGCTTGGAGAAAATCGAGTAGAAAAAGCGGTTACGATTCTTCAAGAAATGATTCACGTAGAGGATCAAGACCTTTCAGAATACGCATTAAACGCACTAGCAAAAATTGGAGGAAGTGGACTTCCTATCCTTCTTAAATGTCTACAGGATGAAAATTCTGTAGTACGACAAAGAACTGTTAGAAGTCTTCTTTCGACAAAATTAGAACAACCTCTTCAAGCACTTCTTCCTTTATTAAACGACTCAGAAGATGAAGTTGTATCAAGAGTAATTCAAGCAATTTTTCAGCTTGAACAACAAGATATCATTATTGATGATTTAAAAACGAATTTAGAGAAATATCCATCAAAAATTCAATCAACAATCATTCAAGAATTAAAAGCTCATTTTCAAGAAAATGATGTTGATTTAATACTTCCTTTTTTAAATGACTCTGCTCCAGAAGTTCGAATCCAAGCAATTCAATACCTTTCTTTATCCAAACAAGAGAAAGTAATTTTGCCAATTCTTGAAAAAATTGCAGATGAAAAAACAGAAGTATCAGTTCAAGCTTTAACCTCTGCTGGTGAACTAGAACATATTGCAGCAGGAATCCCATTAAAAGGATGCTTAGAAGATCATTCCTTCTATAAAGATTACCGAGCAATTGCCGCAGAAAGTTTAGGAAAACTTCAAGATGTAGATGCCGTTCCAAATTTGATTCAAGCTTTAACTGATGAACATCCAGCAATTCGATTAAACTCTCTTCAGTCGATTATTCAAATTCAGGGAGAAGAAGCATTAGCTCTTTTAAAATCTGCGTTGCATGGACAATTAGTCACCCCAGAAAAAACGGTTGAAACAGAAGCTAACCTAGAAAAAAATCAGGAAGAACAAACAGAAGCTAATCTAGAAAAAAATCAAGAAGAACAAACAGAAGCTAGCCTAGAAAAAAATCAAGAAGAACAAGCAGAAACGGAAGAAAAAAAAAGTACGATT
>JBNMNM010000006.1:0-34187 GCA_051275585.1 bacterium
AAATGGAATATCATCTTCAATAAAATCTCCAGCATTTGAAGGTGGAGTATTTGCAGGTGGTTGGGAATAACCACCACTAGATTGGTTTCCTTGTTGGTTTCCCTGTTGGTTTCCCTGTTGGTTTCCCTGTTGGTTTCCACCACCACCAAAACCTTGATTTCCACCACCATATTGTTCTGAACCTTGATTTTGTTGTCCTTGTCCAGTTCCTTTTGAATCTAAGAATTGTAATTGTCGGCCTTTAATTTCAGTTGTCCAACGTTTGTTACCATCCTTATCTTGCCATTCTCGTGTTTCTAAACTTCCTTCAATGTAAACTTGGCTTCCTTTTCGAAGGTATTGTTCTGCTATATCTGCTTGTTTATTCCAGAAGATTACACGATGCCACTCAGTTTTTTCTTGTTGTTGTCCTTGTTGATCTTTCCATTTTTCAGATGTTGCAAGTGCAAGAGTTGCAACCGATGCACCATTTGTAGTTACTCTTTTTTCTGGATCTCGACCAAGTCGACCAATCAACATTACTTTATTTAAAGACATAAATCCTTTTTTAGATATGAAGTTCTATTTGTGTCGATCAAGATTGATCAAACATGTTTTTATTAAGTTATCTAAACTAATTTCTGGAGTCCAGTGTTGCTTAATTGCTAATGCTACATCTTGCTCAGAAAAACCAAGACTTGAAAGAGCTAACTTAACATCATTTTTTAGACTCGCTAACTGAACTGCTGATGAAGCGACAGTGCTAGTTTCTGATGAAGCTTCTTGTACAGGCAAAGCTTCCAAATCTGGAAAATCTAAAGGATTTAGCTTTTCTTCTAAATCTAATAAAATACGTTGTGCTGTTTTTTTCCCAACACCTGAAACTTGTAGAAACGAATTCGGATTTTTATGTTGAATTGCTAAAAAAATTTCTTCTGCTGGAACATGATCTACAATACTTAAAGCTACTTTAGGACCAACACCATTTACACTTAACAGTGTGGTGAAAATTTTACGTCTTGTAAAATCAGGCAAAGCTAGAAGCTGAATTGCATTTTCACTAACAGAAGTATAAATCGAAGTTTCAATTTCCGAATTTACACCTAAATTTAATGATCTGATGTGGTTGATTCCCATAAAAACACGGTAACCAACACCCTGTACTCCGATTGTTACTTCATTTCTATCGATATGAAGAACCTTTCCTTGTAACCAAGAAATCATGTATTTCGAATTGAATAAGACTTTTGTGTATGAGCATGACAAATCGCAATTGCAAGTGCATCCGATTCATCTAAGCTCATTTTTCGTTTTTGATTAAGAAGAATTTGAACCATATTTTGAACTTGTTCTTTTGATGCTCTTCCTACTCCAACAACCGCAGATTTTACTTCTGTTGGAGCATATTCATAAATTCCTAATTTTTGGAGCTGAAAAGCTAATAATGCAACTCCCCGTGCATGTCCAAGAATTAAGGAAGAATGTGGATTTACAGAGTGAAAAATTCTTTCAATGGAACCACTTTGTGGACGGTGTTTCTCAATGATAGCAGAGAGTTCTTGGAATATAAGTTCCAGCTTTTCCTCTAAAGTCTCTTTTTTAACAGCTCGAATCACACCACTTTCAATATGAACTAAACGACTTCCATATTTTTCTATGATCCCATAGCCTGTATATCGACTTCCAGGATCAACCCCAATAATACGATATGGTGCTGTTGCCATTCATTTACTCTGCGTTTAGTGCAGCAACTACATCATCACTGATATCAAAATTTGAGTATACGCTTTGTACATCATCGTCATCCTCAAGAGCATCAATAAAAGCCATTGCTTGTTTTGCTTTTTCAACTTCAGTGATTTCAATTTTGTTTTGTGGAACTAAATCTAATTTACCAGATTTAACTTCAACTTTTTGTCCTTCAAGATATTCAATTACAGTATGTAACTCACTAGCATCTGTAGTAATGCGATATACTTCTTCATCACTTGTATCAATATCATCTGCTCCACCCTCAAGAATATGTTCTGTGATTGTATCTTCATCAATTCCAGCTTTTTCAACTTCAATTACACCAATCCGATCAAACATATACATTACAGAATTGCTTGAACCAAGATTTCCACCTTTTTTATTAAAAATAGTTCGAACGGAACAAATTGTTCGATTTCTATTATCAGTAAGAGTTTCAACAATTACAGCAGTTTGATGAGGTCCATAACCTTCATAAATAATATTTTCGTACATCGAAGAACCTTTTTCACCAGTTCCTTTTTTAATGGCATTTTCGATATTATGTCGTGGCATATTTACCGATTTTCCCCAAAGAATTGCAGTACGCAACCTTGGATTCGATTCAACTTCACCACCACCTATTTTGGCTGCAACTGTAATTTCTTTAATTACTTTTGTGAAAACTTTACTTCGTTTTGCATCTTGAGCTCCTTTCCGATGTTTAATTGAGCTCCACTTATTATGTCCTGACATACGAATAATTCTTAAAAAGGTTAATAAAGGCTTCTGCTATGATTGGATTGCACCTATAAGATCATAAGGGTGGGCTTCTGTAATCGTTACAGGATGAAATTGACCTGCAACCGCTTCTCCCTCATTAATCAAAACTACACCATCAACATCAATTCCTTGATATTGAGTTCTTCCTTGTAAAAGTAAATCACTTTCGCTTGATAAACCTTCTACTAGAACTTGATAAGTTTTGCCAATTCGAGATTGATTTTTTTTCTCTAGAATTTGTTTTTGTGCTTCCATTAAAACAGCTCTTCTTTCCTCTTTTACTTCATCTGGAACCAAATCACCCATTACATTGGATGCAATGTTATCTTCATGAGAGTAAGAGAAAACTCCAATATGCTCAAAATATCCTTTCTGAACAAAAGATAAAAGTTCTTGAAAATCTTTCTCTGTTTCGTTTGGAAAACCAACAATAAATGTTGTTCGGAAAGATAAGTCAGGAACAGTTGCAAAAGCGGACTCCATTAAACCTTCAATTTCTTTGCGAGTAATCTTTCGATTCATCTTTTTTAAAACAGGATCAGCAATATGTTGGAAAGGCATGTCGATATAGTTAACAAGCCTTTGATCTTGTTTCATCAATTGAAATAATTCTTTAGGATAACGATTTGGATAAGAATAAAATGTTCGTAGCCAAAAATCTTGTTGTTCATTTTCTAATAAAGTTTGAACTAGCCTTAGCAAATTTGCATCGTCTTTTCGATCAATTCCATAAGAAGAGGAATCTTGTGAAATTAAATTGATTTCTTTAACACCTTTTTGAAGAAGCTTTTGAAAATCTTGATTAATACTTTGAATACCTCGACTTTGAAATAATCCTCGTAATTTTGGAATATTACAAAACGAACACATGTTGGAACATCCCTCAGCAATCTTCAAATAAGCGTAATGTGGCTGAGTAGATAATACACGATCATTGTTCAAAGATTCAGCGTTATACTTTGGTTTTTTGAGCAAATAGGAACGTCTTTCATCTCTTTCAAGAGCATTTCTAACTACAGATAAAATTTCGGAGTAATCCGAAGTTCCAACAAGTCCATCAACTTCAGGAATTTCTTCTAACAAAGAATCTCGATAACGCTCGCTCATACAACCAGCAACAATGAGCTTTTCACATGAACCTTGTTGTTTATATTCTGCAAGCTCTAAAATTCGGTTAATTCCCTCATTCACTGCTTCGGTTAAAAAACCACAAGTATTAAGGATAATGACATTTGCATCTTCAACAGCTTTTGCATACGTGAAAGAGTTATTTAGAAGCGTACCAAGCATGATTTCAGAATCAACTCGATTTTTTGCACAACCAAGGGTTTCAATGTAAATACTGGTCATGGTTCTCTCAAGAGGAATGTTTGTTAAAGCACCGAATTTGTACAGTGCTTTATAGGCGAGTTAGGAAATGGAAGGATTTTGTTTTAAGTAAGATTCAATAAATGGCGTTAACTTACCATCAAGCACACCTTGAGTATTTGATGACTCAAATTCTGTTCGATGATCTTTGACCATTTGATATGGATGTAAAACATAACTACGAACTTGACTACCCCATTCAATCGATTTTTTTTGACTATTGAGTTCGTCTTTCTCTGCAAGTTGTTCCTGACGTTCTTTTTCAAATAAAGCTGCTTTCAGAATTTTCAGTGCAGTTGCTTTATTTTTATGTTGAGAACGCTCATTTTGACACTGAGCTACAACCCCAGTTGGAATATGAGTAATTCGTACCGCAGAATCAGTTGTATTTACATGCTGTCCACCCGCACCACTTGCACGATAAGTATCAACTCGTAGATCAGATTCATTCACTACAATATCAATATCGTTTGCAACATCAGCATAAACAAAAACAGAGGCAAATGATGTATGTCTACGTTTATTAGAATCAAAAGGAGAAATTCGAACTAACCGATGAACTCCAACTTCTGCTTTTAATTGTCCGTAAGCATAATCACCCAAGATTTCAAGTGTCACAGATTTGATTCCAGCTTCATCTCCAGCTTGATAATCAAGTACCTGAAGTTTCATTCCATTTGCATCAGCCCAACGGTCATACATTCGGTATAACATGCCTGCCCAGTCCATAGACTCGGTTCCACCAGCACCAGGGTTGATACTTAAAATTGCACCACATTTGTCTTGTGGACCACCCAGCAAATGATTAAGCTCAAATTTAACTAAAACACGGTCTGAGTTTTGAATTAAAAGTTTAACTTCTTCGATTAAATCGGAGTCTTCTTCTAACTCAAGCAATTCTAATGCAGATTCAATATCTTGTAAATTTTCGGATAAATGGTTCCATTTATCAGTAATATTTTTTATATCTGCAATGTCCTTGAGAATAGTTGACCGTTCATCATGTTCTTTTTGCCAGAATTCATCTTGAGCTGAAATAAATTCTAATCTTTCTAGTGTGACTTCTTTTTCCTCTAGGTCAAAGATAGCCTTGGAATGAGGTTTTCCGCTCAGATAGCATTTGAAGCTCTTTTTTAATTTCTTCTAATGTCATTGTGCTTTTAGGATGTGGGTTATTTATGAATCTAAATCTTAAAGAAGAAATCTATTGAATTTTGGAAAAAACTGCAAGGATTCTCAATACGAATTTAGTCTCTATCTAAGAAAATTATTCTTAATTTTTTGGAATATTAAAATGATAAAAGCAAAAACGATTTTACTATTTCTAGTTTTTACGTTGTTGTTTTTCAGTAGTTCTATTTCTGCGAAAAATAAAAAAGAAAAATTACTTCTGCCTGATGTAATTATTCAATCTTCTTTTCGTGAAAAAAAAGAAATTCCTCAGCCTACTCATCAATATGATCTTTTAGAATTGTCGATTAAAAGTGAACCTTATATTCCTAACTTTGATTTTAATTCATTTAATTTACCAAATGGATTTCCTCAAAATACAGAAATTGGTTGGTTAGCAAAGAGTTGGTTAGGTGGATTGGCTTCTCTTCTTTTAGGAGATAGTGGAGGTTTACAACGAGCTATTGTATTTCATAAAAAAAAGAGTATTGCAGATCAACAAGACGCAGAAAAAATATTTCAAGAATTAGCAAAAGGAAAAGGCAGAAAAAGAGATTTATCACTGTTATGGTTAGCATGGTTGAAGTTTGATCAACATCAACTACAAAAGAGTTTATCTCTTGCTCAAAAACTACGAACTACAGCTAGAAACTTTACGATTCTTCAAGAAGCATATTATTTAGAATCATTTCTCTATTTACAAAAAAATGAATTTTTAAAAGCAAGTAAACTGATTAATGAATTTATCAAACAAAAAGGAGAAGCACAGCTTAGTTTTAAACTTCGTTATCTTTATGCGATTACATTATTTAAAAAGAAAAACTGGAGCAAAACAAAAAATGTAATTTCTGAGCTTATTGAAGAATATCCATATTCGATTCGTTACACACAGTTTCAACTTATTTTAGCAATTACTCAATTTAGTCTAAAGAACTATTCAAATAGCTTTCAAGCATTTCAGGAAACACAACGATTAGATCGAGAAGGAAGTTACTCTACATTGCTTTACTCTGGAATGAGTTGGACATCCTACTTTATGCAAAAGTATAAACAGTCACTAACATTTGCAAAATTATGGAAAAAAAACTCATCAAAAGAACATCCTCTTAATGGAAACTATCATTATCTACTTTTTTCTAATTTGATGAGTCTTCGGTCATGGTTTGATATTCAAAGTGCTTTCTCAAAAATTAAAGAATCCTCTCCACTTTATAATCAAGCTGCTTATCAAGTTCTAATTTATGGAAGAAATATTCCTCAACTTGCATCATTGCGTCAGGCTCTAACTGAGAAAAAATTTAGTGCTAAACAAATCAATGCATATTCAAGAGTTTTAAAAGCAGAGCAATTTTATAAAAAAGGTGAGTATAAAAAAGCAGAACTTTCTTACTTGCAAGCAATTGCAATTTTTCCAAACAATGAAGAGTTCTGGAAAATCCAATATAATTTAGGAGTGAACTATCTTCGAGCAAAAGAGCATCAAAAAGCAGAGAAAACGTTTTCTAATTTGCTAACAAGAGGTGCTGAAGTTCAAGCGTTACAACTAAAAATCCAATATCATTTATTATCTTCTTTTTACCAACAAAAGAAAGTTTCTAAGGTTGTTCAACTTCAGAAATTATTCCAGCTTAAAAAGCTTCCTAAAAAGTTAAAAATTGATGTTTTAAACATCCTAGGAGGAACTTATCTTCTTCAAGGGAACTCTAAGGAGGCTGAGAAACTTTTCTTTCAAAATTGGAAGGAAAATCAAAGTTTATTGGGACTTAAATTTACAATTCTAACTCAATATAAAGCCAATCAATTTAAGAAAGCATTGTCTTTGATTCAACAATCAAAAACAGAGAAGAATCTTCAAGAATTTTTGTTTATCTACCGTGTTAAATCTCTTTTATCTTTAAGCAAATTTAAGTTGGCATTATTTGCTACTCGAAAAAATTATGATGTAGCTCGAAAACATCCACGTTTATTAATGGATGTGTGGATGGCAAACCAAATGTATCGGTATGTGATTCGAGAAACACCAAAACTGTTTTTAAAAACCAATGATTCAAAATTAAGGATCTTCTATTATCTTTCTCTTGGAGATGCCTATTTTAATTTAAAAAAATATCAGAAAAGTAAAAGTCAGTTGTTTCGAGCTTTAACCTTAACGGATAATTTAAAACAAAAAAGTCTAATTAAGTATAATCTTATTTTAGCAACATACTTTAGTAAGAATTTTCTAGGATTTCAAAAGGAAGCAAAAATCTATCTTGCAGGGGAATTGTTACCAGATGTACGCTTTAACATTACAACCTTGTTAGTCTCTGAATACCAAAAGAAGAAAGATTTTGTATCTGCACAAAGAGTTTTAAAACGATATTTAAACAAACATTCTTATCAAGCAGGACAACTTTATTTAAGAAGTATGCAGGTGCTGTCTCAACAGAGAAAGTATCGAGAGTGTTTTGAACAAGGAACTAAAGGCATTAAAAAAGAAACTCTTTTCCAAGAACGAGATCGTGTATTTTTGGCTGGTCGATGTGGAGTTCAATCAAAAAAATCAAAACAAGTAATTACTTTAGTTCAAAAGTCTTTAGTTAAAAAAGATTCATATCGAAGAAATGAATTAAAAACATTGTTGGCTGAAGCATTCTATCATGATCAACAATATCAAAATTCGCTCGAACTTTTGTTACGATTAAAATCAATTGGAAAAGATGAACTTGTTACATTAGAACTCAATTATCTACTTTCTTTAAACTACGTGAAATTAGAAAAATACTCAGAACTTCCATCTACTTTAGGTGATTTGCAACAATACCGAAAAATTCAAAGATACATTCCTGCACTAAAGCTTCAGGCTAAGTTTTATGAAGGAACAAGGAATTTGGAGAATGCTCTCAGTACAAACCTAAGAGTTTTCTATCTGTTAAAAGGAGACGATGTAGAAAAACAAAAATTATTGATGAAGGTTACAGAGTTATATCTTGCAACCACACATAAAAGAGAAGCCCAAATAGTTTTTAAGAGAGTAAATATCGCAATGGTGAAGAAACATCAGTTAGAAAAAAACTATCAAAATGTAGAATCATATTTTCAATGGATTCAAAATCAAGGCAAAAAGAATCTAGAAAAAGCAGTAGTTGGATTTCAAATTCGTTTCTAAAAAAAATTGTTTCACGTGAAACAATTCACACTTTTAAAGTTATTGTTTTAGAAAATAACTATAATAATGTTAGAATCTTACTTTAAAATAGAGTTAAAATAAAAATAAACAAACTTAATAAAAAGTAGATTTGTACTTCAAGTTTGTTTTAAAAAAATTCGATGTTTCACGTCATAAATCCCACGGATAAGTCCGAGGACTATATAGTTCTAATTTGTGACCAGACTAAGTTTTTCGAGAACTACGATTTTTGAGCCATCTTACCTTCGGATGCGTGCCAGTCTAAAGCTCTAAGTTTCGTTTTCATGCTGTCGTATTTGGGAATATGGCGAAGGAAGCGAATAGATCAAACTCAAAAATCATTGTCGAGGCAACCATTACTACTTTCGGGTAGATCTTCTTAAAGGAAGAAATGCAAAAAGTTTTTGTGTTAGATACAAATAAAAAACCGTTAACTCCTTGCAGACCTAAACGAGCAAGAGAATTACTAAAACAAGGAAAGTCTGCTGTTTTTAGAATGTATCCTTTTACGATCATTTTAAAGGTAGCAAAACCAAATGTTGAACCTAGAAAGCTTAGGTTTAAGGTTGATCCAGAAAGTAAAAAATCAGGAATTGTAATTATAGATGATGAATCTGGAGAAGTTATTTTTGCTGCTGAGATTGAACATCGTGGTGAACAAATCAAAAATGATTTAGGTATTAGGCGTGTAATTCGAAGAAATAGAAGGAATAGAAATACTCGTTATCGTCAACCACGATTTCTAAATAGAACCAGAGCAAAAGGCTGGTTAGCTCCATCTTTAAAAAGTAGAGTTTTTAATATTGAGACTTGGTTACGAAGGTTATTAAAGATTTCTCCTATTACAGCTGTTTCTCAAGAATTAGTCAGCTTTGATATGCAAAGAATGCAAAGGTCTGAAGTGTCAAAAAATGAGGATCAGGAAGCTAGACTGCACCAATATAAAGGAAAAGAATATCTACTTGAAAAGTGGAAACGTACTTGTGCATATTGTGGTAAAAAAGGCACTTCGTTAGAAGTCGAACACATTGTTTCTAAGTCAAAAGGTGGAACTGACAGAGATAGTAATCTAACTTTAGCTTGCACACCATGCAATAAGAAAAAAGGAAATAGACCTATAAAAGAGTTTTTGAAAGATAAGCCTGAAGTCTTGAAAAAAATCCAGCCACAAATAAAAGAGTCACTCAAGGACGCTTCTGCTGTAAATGTTACTTGTTGGGCATTGTATGAGAAACTAAAAAATTTCGGATTGCCTGTTGAATTAGGTAGTGGATACTTAACTAAGCGTAATCGTATTCAAAGAAATATTCCGAAAGAACACTGGTTGGATGCCGCCGTAGTTGGAACATCAACTCCAAAAGTTTTGAAATGGAAAGGAATAAAACCTTTGCAAATTAAATCTTCAGGTTATGGGAATAGACAAGTTCAAAATAATGATAAATATGGATTTCCAAGAGGAAAAGCAAAACGGCTAAAAATAGTTCACGGTTTTCAAACAGGTGATCTTGTTAAAGCTGTTGTTACTGATGGACAAAAGATTGGAACTTATTTTGGACGAGTTTTGGTTCGTTCTTCTGGATACTTTGATATTAAAGTAAACTCAAAACGAGTACAGGGCATTAACTGGAGATTCTGTGTTAAAATTCAAAACATGGATGGGTATCAATACGGATATTAATATATTATTTTTTGATTCTGTTTGACTCAAAAATTTCTTTCCTAATTCTTCAGTTCAAGATATTACAAGAAAAACATAAAACCAAATAGCATTTTTAAGCTCTCAATAGAAACAACAGCACTTCAATGACCCAAAATCAAAAAAAATAACTGGAACAACAACTCTGGAATATTGCGAACTCACTTCGTGGAAAGATGAATGCTGATGAGTTTCGTGATTATTGCTTAGGTTTTGTTTTCTACAAATATCTTTCAGATAAATTACATCAATATGTTAATGGAATTCTTAGTGAAGATGGAATTGCCTTCACCACTATTGATGAAAATAGTGAAGAAGGCAAAGACGTACAAGTGCATTTCTAAAAATGTGACATAAAAAAAGACAAGAGTCTCCCAAGTGGTTTTATTATAATGAATGTTGAAACAACTATCACCTCTAGAAAAGTCATGAATCTGATTCTTATGCAAAACTTAATTAAGATTAAATCATTCTAGATAAAAGCCTCGTTCTAATTTAGTACGGGACTTTTTTTGTTCTGCTCTTCCAATCTACTTCTTATGATTTTCGTCAAAATGCTATTGGAACGGATTGAAAAATTCTGCAAAGCAAAAATCCAAATTTGAAGTACTCAATTATAATAAAAACAATAACTTACTTGAAAATAGCTCAGAATTTATACGTTTCAACTCTAGATTTTTATTTAAGTAATGTATTATCAAATTTCTTAGTTGTTAGCCTATAAGAGAGATCAACCAGCTATTATCTTTCTTAACAAACCTAAAACTTATATGCTTCTTTCTTTCTTTGCCTTTTATCGAGATAACTGCTTTGACTTCAATCGAAGCTCTTTTGCGTCTTATACTTTTTCTATCTATTTTGTAGGACTTCAGTATGAGTTTTTTAGCGAGAATTTTGTTGGAGAGAGCACGTTTCCAAACATCAGCTTTTTTCTGCCATTGATTGGTCATTAAAGAATACATGCCATCTTTATCTATATTTTTGGATGCAGTAAAATAAGACTCCACCAAGAGTTCAGGGGCTGAAATATTAATTACAAAGATTTTATAGATCAACCAACTATTACCTTTCTTAACAAACCTAAAATCTATCTTCTTCTCGCTTTTTTTGCCTTTCATCAAGATAACTGTTCTGACTACAATCGAAGCTCTTCTGCGTCCTATCTTTTTCTGTTGTATTTTTTTGTAGGACTTCAGTATGAGTTTCTTAGCAAGAATTTTTTTGGAAAGAGATTTTTTCGAAACCATAGTTCTTTTTTGCCATTGATTGGTCATTAAAGAGTACATGCCGTTTTTATCCACATTTTTGGCTGCAATAAAATAAGACTTCACCAAGAGTTTAGGGGATGAGGATGTGGATGGAGTCTTAGTTGCAGTTTGGCTACAACTTACTAAACCAAAAATACAGATGACGATAAAAACCTGATATATTTTCCCAATTTTCTGTTTGTATGCTTTTACTTTATTCATTTGTAACTCTAAAAAATATGACCAATTTATAGGAGTAAATATTTAAAATAGGAATCCTATTATTTTTTATTAGAAAAGTCTAGAATATATAATATGTGAATTTAGAGTTGAAATAATCAATTACAATTGGACTGAAAAGAAAAAAGCAGCAATTGCAAAACTTTGTGAAGAAGAAAATATGGAGACAAAGGCCGTTTATGACATGATTGATGCCTACCATTTTTCAGGCAAAGAACCATTAAGAGACACTGTTTTTTCTGCATTAAAAAAGAAACCAAAAATATTAGAACGTAAAACAATATTTGAGCGTTTTCTAAAAAAACTGAAGAAACAGATTCATACTTTCGATGATCATATAGGTGGACTTTTGCCGAATTAAAATGAAGTCAAGAGTCAATAATCTTTTTATTCAAAAGCAGATTATTGACTCACTTATAAACTACTTGCCCCTTACTTTTTCCCCTGATTGTTAATTCCTGTAGATCTATATTTCTAATAATCCTGTTATTTTGCTAACCTTTATTGATATCAATTCAATAATTTTTTGTAAGATAAGGACATTTTAAATTAACAAATTCTTTCTCTCGCCCTTAATTTGCTGTATACAATTCTTATCTTTACTAAATCTTTTGTTATTTCATTTTATTACAGAAATATAATTTTCTAATCTTTATTTGTTTTGTTTCTTTAATGATTAGAATTTCTGTTCTTGAATAAGAAAAGAGTTCTTTTTAAAGAAAAATTGAAACTTTTAGAAAGTTTTTAATTCGCAAGGCCTACTTATGTAAATAAATAAAAAAGGTGCTATTTGGGGGAATTAGACTTTTTAGAGATCATCGAAAAAAGTTCGAGGTTTTAGAATGTTATTACGATTCTACAACCAAATTATTACAGAAAATTGATCAACTTTTTTGTTACTAATTGTGTACTTTTAAAACTCCAATAGGATAAAGTTATGATGATTCCTCTGATTACAGGGCTATCAATCTTCGGATTATTGGTAGCACTATTTTATGCCAAACGTGTCACAAGTATACCCATTGATGGGGGTGCTTCTTCAGAAGAAGAAGGAAATAAATTGAAAGCCATTCATAAAGCAATCTCTGAAGGTGCAATGGCATTTCTTTTCCAAGAGTACCGCTATATGGCGGTCTTTATGGTTAGCTTTGCGTTTATTATTGGAATTGCTCTTAATGGCGGTTCTCATACTTCAGGTGTTAATGTTGGAGTTTATACTGCAATAGCTTTTATTCTAGGCTGTATTGTCTCGATTGCTTCTGGTTTTATCGGAATGAAAATTGCGACTGCTGGAAATGTTCGGACTGCTGCTGCTGCAAAAAACTCAATTACAGATGCTTTTAAAATTGCACTTGAATCAGGTGCTGTAATGGGGTTTGGACTTGTTGCTTTAGCTACTCTAGGTTTATTAGGTGTATATTTAGGAGTAGTTGCAATCCTTCCAGAAAATATTAGTAAAGAAATTGTAATGGAAATTGTTGCAGGATTTGGTTTAGGTGGTTCTTCCATTGCCTTGTTTGCACGAGTTGGTGGGGGGATTTTTACAAAAGCAGCCGATGTTGGTGCCGACCTTGTAGGAAAATTAGAAAAAGGAATTCCTGAAGATGATCCAAGAAATCCCGCTGTAATTGCAGATAACGTTGGTGATAATGTTGGTGATGTTGCTGGAATGGGTGCTGACCTTTTTGGTTCTTGTGCTGAAAGTACTTGTGCGGCAATGGTGATTGGAGCGGTTGCATTTGCAAGTAATATAAATGCTGCATTATTTCCAATTTTAATTTCGGCTATTGGATTACCTGTTAGTTTTTTAACTATGTTTCTTGTTCGTGTAAAAACGGAAAAAGATGTTGCTCCAGCCCTCAAAAAAATGTTGATTTATGCAACGATATTGATGGCTATTATCATTTACTTTGTTGCAATGTGGGCACTCCCTACTACTTTTATACTTGGTGGTCATGAATATACAGGACTAGGAGTTTACTTTTGTTTCCTCGCTGGACTTCTTTCAGGACTTGTTGTTGGTCTTTTAACGGAATACTATACTTCTCATGATTTTAGTCCTGTACAAGAAATTGCTAAAGCTTGCGATACTGGTGCTGCAACCAATATTATTTTTGGACTTGCTTTAGGTTTTAAAAGTGTTGCAGGAAGTATTCTAGCCATTGCGGTTGCTATCTTTATTCCTTTTACTCTTGCTGGAATGTATGGAGTTGCAATTGCTGCTTTAGGAATGCTTGGAACTCTTGTGATTGGTTTAACGATTGATGCTTATGGCCCCGTTGCTGATAATGCAGGTGGAATTGCAGAAATGGCAGGACTTGGTGCTGAGATTCGAGAGAGAACTGATGTTCTTGATTCTGCTGGTAATACAACGGCTGCAATGGGAAAAGGATTTGCAATTGGTTCCGCAATTCTAACTTCACTTGCTCTATTTGCTGCTTTTATTACACGAGCACAATCAGCACTTGAAGCAAAAGGAGAATCATTTTCACATATTGATCTTTTAGATCCATTTGTTTTAACAGGTTTGTTTGTTGGAACTGTTCTTCCATTTTTATTTGCAGCAATGACAATGAAATCTGTAGGAATTGCCGCTTTCGATATGATTGAAGAAGTTCGACGACAGTTCAAAACGATTCCTGGAATTATGGAAGGAACAGCAACTCCTGATTACAAAAAATGTGTTGCAATTTCTACAAAAGCAGCTCTTCGTGAGATGCTTGCTCCAGGAGTGCTTATCATGGCTACTCCTATTGTGATTGGATTTTTATTTGGTGTTCAAGCTTTGGCAGGAGTCTTAATTGGATCTTTACTTGTAGGCTCTGGACTCGCAATTTCTCAATCTAACTCAGGTGGTGCTTGGGATAATGCAAAAAAATATATCGAAAAAGGAAATCTTGGTGGAAGTGGAACTGGTTCACATAAAGCGGCAGTTGTTGGTGATACTGTAGGTGATCCATTAAAAGATACTTCAGGCCCTGCATTAAATATCTTACTAAAACTTTCTGCAATTTTAAGTTTAGTATTTGTACCTTTCTTCGTAGAGTATGGTGGTATCCTTGTAAAATTGATGAAATAGAGTCAACAGTATTTACTCCCAGCAATTTAATTTCTGGGAGTTTCAGAGGATTTCACAATGAGAATCTATATTATATTCTTTCCCGTATTTATTGCTATTCTGGTTTATTTTGACGCTACACATAACTGAATAGGATATGTTCCTAATGACTATCGAAAACTTAATTTCCATCCTGTATTCTGGTCAATTCTGATCTTTTTTTTCTTCTGGTTCTTTTTTCCTGCATATTTAATTAATCGGTCTAATCTGATTAAAATTGCAAAAGAATATCCTCATGAAAGTTCTACCCGTGGACAATATGTTGCCGTAGGACTAATTATTGGTTCTATTTTTTTTGCTAATTGGATGGAAAAAGAAATTTTTACAGTTGTTCCTCATTGTCGTTCCTATCAAGTTCAAGGCTTGCTCATCCACAAAGTTAAGGAACAATGGATTAAAGATCGAAAAGATTATCTGCATCAATTTAAGATTTCTATTGAAAATGAAATAGAAAAAGAGAAGCTTCCTATAAAAACAAAAAGATCTTGCCAAGCCAACATTGTTCTTCAAGATCACAATGGAAAAAGCAAGTACCCTGTTGAGTATATAGTTGAACGAGTACAACACGGAATTGTCATTAGTATTTTTGGTATTTAATAGTGTATAATCAATGAAAAAAAATAACTATCATACTCATACCTTCCGATGTAAACATGCAACAGGAGATGTTGTTGATTATGCCAGAGAAGCATTTAATGGTGGAGCAACTATTTTAGGGATATCTGATCATGTTCCTTGGCCAGATCATCGTTGGGATGAAGTTCGGATGGATATCTCTCAACTTGATGAATATGAACAAGCGATTGAACATGCTCGAAAGATTTATCCAAAATTAAAAATTTTAAAAGGAATGGAGTGTGAGTATAATAAAGAATTCCACTCTTATTTAGAAGATGAACTTTTAGGCAAAAGACAATATCAATATCTTGTAGGAGCAGGACATTATACTTATTTAGATGGTGAGTGGTGGAACTCTTTTCTTTATCTAAAAAGTGCAAGAGCATTACAATCTTATGCAAAAAATCTAATCGAAATTATGGACTCAGGTTTATACGCTTTTCTTGCACACCCAGATTTGTTTGGGTGTGGATATGATGAATGGAATCCAGATATTGAAAAATGTGCTCATGATATTTTGCAAGCTGCTGAAGATACCAAAACACCATTAGAGATTAATGGAAATGGTTTTCGGAAAGATATAAAAACAACAAAATCAGGAACTCGTTATCCTTACCCTTGGAAAACTTTTTGGGAGATGGCAGGCGATTATGATATTCAAGTAATTTGCAATTCTGATGCACATGAGCCAGAAAATGTTCTTGCCAATTTAGAGGATTGTTATCAAATTGCAGATGACTGCAACTTAACTACAATTGAATTAATAAATTTATTATCACTCTAATATGTCAAAACAAATCGTAGAACTTACTCCACCAATCAAACCTGCACCTGATGAATGTTGTGCTGGTGGAGCGTGTTGTCCATGTGTTTGGGATCAATATTATGATGAATTAGCTGAATATCAAAAACAATCAGAAACAACTGAAACTACTAAGGAACAGCTGAAAAATAACTTATACAACTTTATTTTTCCAAGCATTTAGTTTCATCATCAGCTAGATGAGATTTGTATAAGTTATTCTTTTTTTGATCCTAAGTAAGCTAAATTGTTCTTAGTCCACTAGGAATACTATCACCAAGCAACCATTCACTCATAGAGTTTTGGTTGTCCTCTTTTGATTGCTCTTGTTTTCCTTCCATTAGAATTTTTTGAAGATGTTCTGTATTTTCTTCTTTCTTTAAAAAAGTTAAAATTTCTTGTCGAAGATGGTCTTGGATATCTCGTTGACGATCTCCAGTATATTGTCCCAGTTGTGTAAGAATTAAAGGAATTTCATTTTGAAAAGGAATATCTTTTAATTTTAAAACCCATGAAATCCATTTTTCTACAGTTTCAATCGGAATGGTATAAATTGAATCTCCATAAAATGGTTCTCTATTTCCTAAACGAGCTAAACACCATCCTTCTGAGCCTGAAAATTTCTCGGCTGTAATTTGTTTAATAAGGTTGTCCCCTAATTGAATTTTTTCTTTTGCAGGAATATTTTCTAAACTTGCAAGTAATCTCCAAAGTTCATTTAACGCTGTTGGATCAGATTTTTTAACTTGTCCTTTTTTATTTTTTCCAGAAACAGAAGGTCGACGTTTTGATGAACCTGATTGTAATCGTTTTTTTAATTGTTCAAGAATTACTTGTTGAGTTGATGTTGGTAACCCACCTGCAACCCTTCTACATAAAATCCACCATTCAATTTCAAGATTTCTTTCATTTTTAAAATAAGGGCCATTTTTAAAAAGATCTTCAATTTGTTGGATTCTGCGTTCATCTTGTGGAAAACCAAATCCTGGTCGTAAAGAAAAACCTAATAATTTCAGCCAGTTTTGTTCATGAAAAGGTGATCTTACCTTATAACTCATTCCTTCATAAAGAAGATCTGCCATTTTTCTAAGTAAAATAATATCCCATTCCTTTCTTGAACTTCCTAACTCTTTTTCTAAATGTTTATAGATACTAAATGGTCTTGATTTCTCCTGTTTTTTTGCTGTCTTTCCATAATATTCTTGGATTGAGCTAAGTGCATTTTTCCATTTATCTGGAATTGCTGAATCAGGAATTTCTAAAATTTGTTCATCTTGTGAGGATTGATCTTTCTTTAATCGAAAATCAAGTTTCCATTTCTGTTCTCTTTCCTTTGAAACACAAAAAACACTCAAAGTTCCAATTTCATTTAATTTTGCTTTTAATTGAACTTGAATATCTTGAGTTCCTTTTTTTAAATTTCTTCGATCAATATTGATAAAACTCTGTACAGGAGGAAGAGAAATAAAATTCTCTTCAATCTCTTGAGCATTTAATTCTAGAATCTCGCCAATTTGATCTTGATGCCGATGGATTGTAGAAATCAATTTGAATTGAACGGCTTGATTAATTCTCAATAAAAAATCAATGGTTGTAATTGCAATTGAGGTTTCTACTCCAGCTTGTTGAGGTAAAACACATAACCAATCTTCTTTGTCTTGTTTTGTCTCTTTATCTTGGGTTGTAATGCTGATGTAATAAGAACGAGCACTTCCACCTGATATTTGAAGACCTAATCCTTTTTTTGCTAAGTGATAGTATGCTCCACCTCTAGCAACAGCTAAATCCATTCCAACAGACTGCAAGAGTTCAATTGATTGATTTTCTTCAATATTTTTAGATTGATTTAGTTCTTGTTTCCATTGTTCAACTTGTTGTTGAAGTCGATCTTGCAAAATTTTTGGTGAAATGGTTCCACCATTAAATAGAATTTGATTTGGAAATGCATCTAAATCAGAATGCTCTTCAATATATCGTTTTAGAAAAGAACACAGATGTTTTGTGATTGCAGGTTCTTGAGCATAAGGAAGTCCCATTTTTCGCAATCCATGAGAACGATTCCGAACAATTGGTTCATTCCAAGAAATTAAAGGAAAAAAACCATCTAAAATAATTTTTTGAATGGTATCAAAATTAATTTTTGTAGATTTGGTTCCACCAATTAAACGACTTCCTGTTTTTGCAACTGTGATGGTGTAAGAGTCCTGTTCACCTGCTAAAATAACTTCTTTGGCTAAACGACATTGAGAAACTAAAGACTCCCATTGTCGAGGAGCTAATTTTTTTCCTTCAGCAACAAATTCTTTTTCAACATTAGCTGCTAATGTAAGATCAATATTGTCTCCACCAAGGAGAATATGTTCACTAACTGCAATCCTTTCAAATTTTGGATGCTTCTTTCCTTCTTTTTCTTCAACTGAAATTCGGACTAAACTAAAATCACTTGTTCCACCACCAATATCAATAACAACAACAGTTTTGGGTTCTGTGTAAGAAAGAATATCGTCTATATTTTGAGATGCAATCCAAGAATAAAATGCTGCTTGTGGTTCTTCTAAAAGAGTTACATTTTCAAGACCAGCTTTTTGAATTGCCTGAAGAGTATATTCTCTCGCTGTATCATCAAAAGATGCAGGAATGGTAATGACTAAGTTTTGATGTTCTAAATTATTTTTACCATCATCTGTTTTCCACTGAGCATTCCATGCTTGTTTAATATGACTCAAATAGAATGATGTTACTTCAACAGGAGAATAATGAGGTAGCTCTGCAAGGTCGGACTGAGGCAAAAAAGGAGAATTGGGATCTACTTGATGATAACAGAGCCACGACTTAACAGAACTAATATTTCGGCCTGGTTTCTTTATTTGTTGTTGTCTAGCCCAATCACCAACAATATAAGGTTGAGGTTTATCTTCCCATCCAAGTTGATATCGTTTTGATTCTAATTCTTCAGGAGATAAAATATAAGTGTGTGATGATAATCCTGATTGAGGAAATACTTCCTGGTCTCCAATCCACTGAGAAATAGAAAAATGAGTTAGTTCTTGAGTGAGTGCTTCTTGATCAACATAAAAAACGGCACTGTTACTTGTTCCAAGATCAATACTGACAAGAAATCGACTTTGTAAGGAGTTCATAAGAATATAAGAAGTAAACCGTTAGTATATCAAATAATAAATAAAATTTTTGACTAAAAAAGATTGCATGGTCACAATTTTCAATACATTGTCACAAAAAAATTAATTTTCCTGTTGGTGTAACAAGGATTTCATTTTTTTGAAATCACTTCTCAACTTTTTGAATGGAAATTTGAAATAGGATGTTATGTATTTGCAATGTAAGTGGTGTCAGGAGCCACTAAAAACAAAAAATATTTTCTCCCAAGAAAAAAAAGCTCATTTTATTTGTAATGAGTGCTTAATTCCTATTTTAGAAGAGAATGAGGAGTTTACATTAAAACAGCAAGAACAAGAACAAACTCTTCTTTTTTCAAATGTTCTAATTTCAACAGTTAAATTACAAAGGCAGGTATTTTCAGGGTTCTTACTTAGTGCGACTAAAAAAGGAATCAAGATTGAAATTGAGACTAAACTTCGATTAGGCGATCAACTATTTCTTAGTTTTTTTGGAAAACAAGGAAATTTAAAAATGAAGGGAGAAGTGATCTATGTTCATTTACTTGGAACTTTAGATAGTTCTCAATATCGTGCAGGTATTTTGTTGAATGACAAATAGAAGTTCTAGAGATTGCTAGAGATACAATCTAATTTTTGTATCTCTACTTTTGAATGTTTTTTAGTAAGAACGTAGTGAGTTTGCTGAAACAAGAATGGTTGTTGCGTTGTGAATGAGAGCAGATAATATAGGAGGAATAACTCCAGCCATACTCATAAAAATAAGTGATGTGTTCACAGTACTTATGTAATAAAAGTTTTGCTTCACTCGTGATATTGCACGATTTGATATTCTTCTTCCTTCAATGATACTATTTAATTTTCCATTAATCAGAAGTACATCAGCAGTTTCTTTAGCAATATCAGCACCATGTGGTAATGATATTCCTACATTTGCATAAGAAAGTGCAGGAGAGTCATTCATTCCATCACCAAGCATAGCAACACAGTGCCCTTGCTCTTGTAATTCTTCAATCAGCTCTTTCTTGCGTTCTGGAAGAACCTGATATTCAAATTCAGTTAATTCCAACTTCTTTGCAACTGTTCTTGCCGTTGTTTCAGCATCTCCAGTCATCATAATAATTCGCTTTATTCCTGTAGAAGCAAGCTCTTTTAAAAAATGAACTGAATCAGGACGAATTGGATCTTCAATCGCAATAATTCCAGCAATTTTTTTATCAATCGCAACATAAAGAATTGATAACCCTTGTTGGCTCAACTCTTCAATTTCTTTTTTTGCAATATCAATATTAATATTTTCATCTTCATGAACAAAATGGTGACTACCAACAATGATTTGTTTTCCTTCAAGATTAGAAACTAAACCATGTGCTGCAATATAAGTTAATTCGCCATGTTTCTCTTCATGAATTAATCCTTCTTCTTCAGCTTTTTCAACAACGGCTGTTGCAATAGGATGAGGATAATGTTCCTCTAAACAGGCTGTATTTTGAAGAATATAATCTCGATTAAAACCATTAAATGCAATGACCTTTTTTACTTTAGGTTTTGCTTCAGTAAGCGTTCCTGTTTTATCAACAACAAAAACATCTACACCCGCAAGTTGTTCGATATACTTACCACCTTTGATAATAACACCTTTTTTTGATGCCGCAATCATAGCAGACATAATTGCTAAAGGTGTTGAAAGCTTGATTGCACAGGAATAATCAACAAGGAGAACAGAAGCTGCTTGAGTTACATTTCCTGTAAGCAAATAGGTAAGTCCACTAAGAAGAAAAATAGGAAGAACTAAGCGATCTGCTAATCCTTCAGAGGTACTTTGAATACTTCCTTTCCAATCTTCTGATTCTTCAATAATACGAATAATTTGTGCTAATCGAGTTTGATCACCAACCTTTGTTGTGCGAATAACAAGGTTTCCTTCTTCAACAATAGTTCCTGCATATACAGGTGCTCCTCGCCTGCGTAAGACTGGTAAGGGTTCTCCTGTCATTGATGCTTGATTAACACTTGCTTCACCTTCCTCAATAAAACCATCAATAGGAATTCGAGCACCAGCACGAATTACCACTAAATCGTTAAGTTGAACTTCACGAATATGAATTTTTCGTTCAATCTCTCCGTCTTTAATCCAAACTCTTGTTGTATTTACTGATATCATTTTGGCCAAGCTTTTACGAGATTGTTGCTTGGTTTGTTCTTCTAGGTAACTACCTGTATCTAAAAGAAATGCAATAATATTGGTTGTAGTAAAGTCACTCATGCTAAGTGCAACACTGACTGCGGAAAAATCAAGTACCTCAGCATTTAATCTACGATGATAAAGAGAGATTAATCCTGCCTTCATAATTGCAAAAGTATTACAAAAAGCGATGATTGGTTGTAGTGGAAGAGGAACAATCGGTTTGCTTAATAAAATGAGGCCAGCCAATAGTAGTTTTCTTTTTTTACTTTTAACTACATATTCTAGTTGATTTTGATTGGATTGATTTGGAATTGGCATTTCCTCAATGGCTTCAAGAATCACATCATGGGTATGAGCACTATTATCATAGTAGATAAGAACAGTACGAGTTTGAGGGCTAAAAGAAGCACTTTCTACATGAGATAGTTGAAACAATTCTTGCTCAATTTCAGCAGAGTCAATTTCAAAAACTACCGAATATGGAATCAATAATTGAATCCGAATCCGATTCGGTAGTTGATGTACAACTTGATATTTCATTTGATGATTACTCAGTATCAATTGAAGTTAAAATGCTTTCAAGTTGTTCCGTTCTAGAGATGGATTTTTTTTGTTTTGATGAGATATATTTAAAAGCAGTAACTGCTGCTGCTCCTAATGTAACAAGCAGTGTTGAGTGAAGAAGTTCTTTTCTTTTATTTGCTTTTTGTGTCGCTTGGTATTGTTGGTTCATTTGAGGTGCCATGAAAAAATCTCCTATTTTGTACTGATTTTATTTTTAATTTTCTGAATCAGTTCTTTCTCTTTCAAGGAGTTTTCTTCCTTGGTATCCATTTCAGTGTGGTGAGAGTGTTTTGCTTCTGCAACGGTATCTTCAATATTTTCTTTTGTTTGCTCAAAAGAAGATCCAGCCCATTCAAAGAAAGAATATCCTTCTCTAATTGCTCCAACAATAATAGGACTTTTTTCTGCAATCAATTTTGCTAGTCCTGAAACGGCAAGCACTCCAATTCCACCATATGCAGCTAACCATAAATTTCTTTTGCTAACAAAGTAACCATCTTGTTGTGGGGAACTTGGTGCATTTCCTCCTCCGCCTTGAGGCTTCATAAACTCTCCTAAAAAAATAAAATTATTATTGTTCAAATTGTAAAATTATATCTGACATTGAGCAGCCTTAACAGACTAAAATCATTTTTGTTTAAAATCGGTCAAAAATATTTTTAAACGATTAACACCAATTACCATTTTTAAGCTATTGATTCTTAGTACTTTTTTACTTAAATCTAAGTCATTAAAATTGTTAACGTTTTTAGGCAGCTGTTTTTATTAATGATTTAATTCAAAAAAGGCCTAAATAGGGTGCTTATATAGTACTAAATATTAAATAATAGTCAGTAAAATAATTTGCTAACTAACTCAGGGTATCAGACTTTTACATTTATTATTGAGGTTGTAAACTATCTAATACTGAATTCATTGCAACATTAAGTAAAATTTTTTGTCCTATACCTATTCCAAAACCAAGTTTTCCTAATTCTGATTTTAATGTATTTACTGCAAAATTTGTTACAACACTATTCAAAGCATATTTACTAATTTCTCCATCAATTGTTGTATTTTGATGCAGATTAGTAGTTTGTTTAGCAGTATCTCCAATAATGTCGTTTTGGATTTGTTTGAGTAATTCTTGTTGTGTCGTTTTTTCCAAATCAAAAAGAAGTAATGCACGACCTGTTTTTGTATTTACCTTTGCTTCTGTAACTCCATCTAAATCAATAAGGTTTTCTTCAAGTGTATTTTTACAGTTATTAATTTTTAGTACATTTTTTAAATCAACTCTGATCCTTCCAGGAATTGCACTGATAACCATGAATACCTCTATTGTAAATTTGTACTAGAAAAATTGCCTAAGGGGTCTTTTTAGATTCGTGTATGCAAATAAAATATTTTTACTTTGTTAATAAGTCAATTTTTTTCTTGCTATTTTTTTTACTCTAGGTAATTAAAAATATTCGTACATACAAATTTTAATAAAAAATAGAGAGAAAGTAATGAATATGATTGGTAGAGCAAATGAAGGAAAAATGAATCTTTTTCAAAATAAATTTTTAAAAGAAAAAGAAACAATTTATACAATTGGTATAGTGACTTGTGGTAATTGGAAGAAAGGCTGTAATTTTAAAAAATTACAAGGATTGTCTCGCATTCTGACTAACCGTTTTGGTACCCCAGAAGTTTTTATAGTAAAAAAAGAAGAAGAACAGCAGAAAATTTCTTTAACAGGTGAACAAAAAATGTTGGAGGATTTGTCTTTGCTTCATAAAAAAATCAATAAAAATATTATAATTCCGATTTCATATCCAATTGAATTAGCCTATTTTTTTGATTACTATGTTGTTTGTTTTCAAAATACAGCTTGTTGTTTAATCGAACCTGAAGATTATTTTAAAAGCTGTTCCCATGCATGCTAAAAATAATTTAAAACAGATTTATAATGGGAGTCTTGATTGGTAAGAGGTAAGAAGAGAAGCAGATAAAAGTAAGAAAGCCAATGTCTTTGAACTTTCTTACTTTTTGAATAGAACAACAACTTTTGCTAAACAAAGTTATTTGTTGATAGGAGTTTTTTACTAATTTTTAAACTTCCATTAATTCGCTTTCTTTTTCAAGAATTAAGTCATCAACTCGTTTAATTTGTTCATCAGTAACTTTTTGAATAACAGCAAGTTGTACTTTTTCTTCATCTTGAGAAATTTCTTTTTCTTTTTCCAATTTTTTCAATTTCTCATTTCCATCACGACGAACATTTCGAATCGCTAATTTAGTATCTTCAGCCATTTTTTTTGTCTTTTTTACTAAATCTTTTCGACGATCTTCTGTTAGTGGAGGAACAGGGAGACGAATTACATTTCCATCATTCTGAGGTGTTACACCAAGATCTGATTTTAAAATAGCTTTTTCAATTTCAGATAATAAAGATTTTTCCCAAGGAGTAATCGTAATTAATTGTGGGTCTGGAACACTTATATTCCCAACCTGACTTAATGCTGTAGGAGTACCATAATAATCAACATTGATTCCATCAAGAATCGCAGGATTGGCTCTTCCTGTACGTACTGTTTGAAATCCTTTTTGTAGAACTTCAACCGCATTACTCATTCGTTGTTTTAATTCCTGATGCAACTCTTCCATAACGACTCAATGTATGAATATATTAGTTTTACTTGCGATTATGAGAGTAAGAATAATTATTAACTCTGAAACTTTTACAACAAGTTTTTGAAAAAGGTCTAGTGATTTATGGAACTCAAAATCATCCTAAATAATTAATATATCTAACGCTTAACAAAAGTTCCTATTTCTCTTCCTTGAATACATTGAAATAACGCATCTTGATCTGCAATATCAAGAATACAAATTGGTAATTGATTATCACGGCAAAAAGAAATTGCAGTTGAATCCATTACTTTTAAATCTTTTGCTAAAATTTCTGAGAAAGTTAAATCAGTTAATTTTTTTGCATCTGCATGTTTCTCAGGGTCTTTATCATAAACACCGTCAACTTTTGTGCCTTTAATCACGATTTCAGCACCAATTTCTTGTCCACGTAATACCGCAGCAGTGTCCGTTGAAAAATAAGGATTTCCTGTACCACCACCAAAAATAACAATACGTCCTTTTTCAAGGTGTCGAACAGCCTTTCTTTTAATATAAGGCTCAGCAACATCACGAACTTCAATACCAGTCATGACTCTAGTTTTTTTCCCACACCGTTCAATTGCTTCTTGAAGACAAATACTATTGATAATGGTTGCTAGCATTCCCATATGGTCAGCACTAACTCGTTCCATTTCAATTCCAGCAGCGGCAGCACCACGAAAAATATTCCCACCACCAACAACAATAGCAACTTGAATACCCAAGTCATGGATTGCACAAATTTGTTTAGAAATAGTTTTGATAATATCGTAATCAAAACCCTTTCCTTTTTGGCCCCCTAGAAACTCACCACTGAGCTTTAGAAGGATTCGTTTGTATTTCAATTCCATAAAATATCTTGGCAAAAAAAAAGGAGAATTTAAAAATTCTCCTTTTTTATTAGTTATTAGAACTGTTCTTTGTGGAAACGATTAATTTTAATTGTTGCTCCTAACTCTTTTCCTGAAGCATCAAGAATTTGTTGAACCGTTTGAGTCGGATCTTTTACAAATGCTTGATCAAGAAGACAGATATCTTTCTTGAACTTTTTAATTCGACCTACAATCATTTTTTCAACAATATTTGCAGGTTTTCCTGATTCTAAAGCTTGTTCTGTAAGGAATTGTTTTTCCTTTTCAACAACAGCAGGATCAAGGTCATCTTCACTTAATGCTTTAACATCAAAAGCAGCAACATGCATTGCAATATCTTTTGCTAATGCTTGAAGTTTTGTTGCATCAGCAGAACCATCAACACCAACTTCTACAAGTACACCAATTTTTCCAGTTGAATGAGTGTAAGCATTGATAAATCCATTATCAGCCGCTTTCCATTGAACCCCATTAAGGAAAACAATGTTTTCACTCATTCCAGCAATTGCTTTTGTGATTGAGTCTTGAGTTGTTCCGTCTTCAGAAGCATTTTCTAAGAAGTTATCTGTACCATTTTCAATAGCATTATCTGCCATTCCAGCAATAAAAGCTTGGAACTGATCATTGATTGCAACAAAGTCAGTTTCACAACCAAAACGAACAAGAGCTGCTGTTTTGTTATCATCAGCTAGTTTAATTTTGATAGAACCTTCTTTTGTTTCTCGACCAGCTTTTTTACCCGCAATAACTTGTCCCTTCTTTCGAAGAAGGTCTTTTGCTTGTTCAATATCACCTTCAGCTTCAACAAGAGCTTTTTTACATTCCATCATTCCAGAGCCAGTAGATTCACGTAGCTCTTTTACCATAGCAGCTGTAATACTTGCCATTAATCCTCTTAAAATTCTTTTTTGTTTATCTTCTAGATTAGAAATGATGTTTTTTGGGAACTGATTCTCCTTTTGAGAGAATCAATTCTATCGTGCAGTAAGATCTACTCTGCTTTTTTAATTACAGGTTTCTGATTACTTTTTTCAGCTTTCTCGGCTTTCTCAGCTTTTTCAGCTTTTGCTTCCTGAACTTTATTCTCGTAAGATCTTCGTCCTTGAACTGATGCTGCTGCAATAACAGAAGCAAACATTTCAATAGAACGAGCAGAGTCATCATTTCCAGGAATTGGATAATCAACACCACGAGGATCACAGTTAGTATCAACAACTGCAATTACAGGAATACCTAATTTTTGTGCTTCTTTAAATGCAATATCTTCTCGTCTCAAATCCATGATGAAAATTGCACCTGGCATTTTTCTCATATCTTTGATTCCACCCAAAGTTGCATCCATTTTTCTTCGATCTTTCTCCATTTTTACAGCTTCTTTTTTAAGAATTCCTGGGTAAGATCCATCTTCACCAGAAAGGGTCTCGTATTTTTTCAGCTTTACAATGGATTGCTTAATCGTAGGGAAGTTTGTTAACATCCCACCAAGCCATCGGTGGTTTACGAAAAAGTTGTTACTAGCATTTGCTTCATCAGAAATGATATCACGTGCTTGCATCTTTGTTCCTACGAATAAAACTTTTCCACCACTTGCAGAAAGTTTTTCTACGTATTCATAAGCTTCCTTAAGTCTTTCTAAGGTTTGCCGAAGATCAATTACATGGATACCTGATTTTGCACCATAAATGAATTGTTTCATTTTTGGATGCCATTTCTCAGTAATGTGACCGAAATGTGCTCCAGACTCTAATAATTGCTTCATTGAAACAACAGCCATAGATCGTCTCCTGGATATTGAGGCTTAACTTTGCGAAAAGTTAAGAGGGTTGTTTATTTTATATTAGTATAAAAACTACTGCTGACTCGATATTGAATCAATACAGAATATCGGCCTACGTATCGGTATTTGAGGCTATAGGCAAGAGAAAACGGAAATAGTGTGATAAGATAATTTTAGACTTGCGTCTTTACACGTTCCATAGAAGAATTTCAGAACCCAAAAAATTGACCTTTTTTCAAGAATAGCATAATGGTTTTCCGAAAATCATCTCTAACATATGTCCTACTTTTTATTTTAGTGTTTTTGATTAACTTCAATTCACTTGTTTTTGCCCAAAATAAAAAGTTTACAGGAAGAGAGCAGTTTTACGATATTGCTGAGTTAACAAAGTTAATTCAAACAGCAAAAGATGCTGGTTTTAGCAAGCAAGAGCTAATGGATCGTTTATCCATTCGAGATGAAAATAAAATTTTGAATGCAATGGAGTATATCCAAAAGCAAAAACAATTAGAAAAGTTAAATGCTGCGGAATTGCAAAAGATTCGAAATAAAAAATATCTTACAATTCAAGACTTAATCATCGATTTAATGAAGTTAGAACCAAAGACATTGGCTCTATTTCGAAAAAAATTGTTAGTAAACTGAGGTAATGTGAGTAATTGGATTCATATTTGTGGGCTACAGTCTTCTGGAAAAACCGAAATTATTCGGGCATTGATTCGACTTGCAAAAAAGAAAGGATTAAATCCTGCTGGTTATAAACCATTTGATATTGGTGCAATTCATTATAATGCAAATGAACTTGATACTGATGGAGAACTTTTTTGCACTGAAATGAATGGAGAACCTACCGTTAATTTAGTAGCACCATACCTGCCAAATGAACGATATCCATTTGAAATGTCTCTTGGACGAGAAGGTGTTAATGTTAATCAAGCTCTCTTAGATAAAAGAAAACTTCTTCTTGGAAAAATATATAATCCAGTTTTTGTAGAAGGAACAAAAAGTTTATATACTCCAATTAACGAAAAACAGGTGTATTTAGATTTTGTAAAAAAGAACAAAGGAAAAGTAGTTTGGTTAATTTCTCCATTCGCAAGTGACTTTGAAAGCAATTTATCTGAGTTAGCACACCTTAAAAAAGAACAGATTGATTGTATAGTCGTGTTAAACAACACAGCCAAGTCTCAGGATCAAGATTATTTTTATTATGCTTGGAATAAAATTCAAGATTATTTGGATATACCTTTAGTTGGTTTGATTCCATTTACTAGGGATATTCAAAATAACTTTGAACAGTTTGTTGATGCATGTGAAGAAAATATCTCTAAAGAGGCTTTAGATAGCCTGATTTAGTCAATTTTATTAAAAAGTAAGAATGGACGATTTTTTAGTATTTGATTTAGAAACGCAACGTGCAGCTCAAGATGTTGGTGGTTGGGGCAATATTCCTGAAATGAAAATGTCAGTGGGAGTTGTTTGGGATTCTCGTAAAAATGATTTTTTTGTTTATCTTGAGAATCAGATTCTTGAACTTATTAAGCACTTAAAATCAGGCCCTGTTGTTATAGGATATAACCATATTTATTTCGATTACCCTGTTCTTTCTGGTTACTATACAGGTGAAGAACGAAAAACTGTTCTTGATGAGTTGATTGCTACAAAGAACTTAGATTTACTTGTTCGGATGAAGCAAACTCTAGGTCATCGTTTAAAATTAGATAGTTTAGTGCGACCTACTTTATCTGTAGGAAAATCAGCAGATGGATTATTGGCTCTCCAATGGTATAAAGAATATATTCAAGAGGGAGATCGAAGCAAACTCCAACTTATTATTGATTACTGTAAACAAGATGTTGCTGTAACCCGAGATTTATATCTTCATGGTTTAAAAAATAAGTCTGTTTACTACGATAGTAAAACTGGAGGAATCAAAAAAGTTGCGGTTGATTGGTCTAAACCTCTTGAGCAAGAAAAACCTAAAGAAGATGATTCAGAACAATTAGGATTTTAGGATCACTTAAAAAGTAATATTAGTGATGCCTTCCTCTTTTCTAAAAAAAGAAGGCATACTATATTATATAGGCTTTTTTGGTATTTCCTTAAATTTACAACAAGTTTGAAAATTTCCACTCCCGTAAGATACTAAGCAATAGATTACTTGGTAAGCCAATAATTGTATTTGGATCACTAGTTTCAATCTTTTCAAAAAGAGAAGCTCCTAACGATTCAATCTTATAAGAGCCTGCACAGCCAAAAGGTTGATCATGCTTAAGATAAAACTCAATTTCAGAGTCAAGTAGGTTTCTCATTGAAAGTTGAGCTATTTCAGTAGCAACTTTAATCTTTCCTTGAAAAAGAATAGCAACAGAACAAAACAACTGATGAGTATTTCCTTGTAGTATTTTGAGTTGTTGAAATGCTTTTGCTTCACTTATTGGCTTTCCAAAGACTTGATTATCAAGTGCTATCATTTGATCTGAAGAGATCACTAAGCAGTCAGAGTATTTAGATAGAATAGATTTTCCTTTTTCAACTGCAAGTTTTTCAACAAATTCCTGAATCGATCCTGATTGATATTGAGGCTCTTGATATTGATGAGGGACTGCATGATGAGAAATTTCAAGTTTATTGAGAATATCACTTCTCCATTGAGCACTAGATGCTAGAATAACTTGAATATTTTGAATCGATTGCATTGGGATTCCTAAGGTAATAATGAATCAACAACTTCTTCTTATTGATGGAAGCTCCTATATCTTTCGAGCATTTTATGGAGTGAAAGCTTTTTTGACTAGTCCAGAAGGACTACCAACCAATGCTGTATTTGGTTTCAAAAATATGCTCTTCCAATTACTCCACGTTGAAAAGCCAAGTCATGTGGTTATGGTCTTTGATCCAAAAGGGCCAACATTTCGAAATCAACTTTATTCTGAATATAAAGCAAATCGTAGTGCAACTCCTGAAGATTTAAATGTTCAGTTTGAACCTATCCACCGTCTTGTTGAAAGTCTTAATATTCCAATGTTAGTTGTTCCTAATTATGAAGCTGATGATGTAATAGGAACTCTTACCAAACAATTCAAAGGTCAAATCACGGTTAAAATTATCTCAGGAGATAAAGATTTAACTCAACTAATTACTCCTGATGTAACTATGTTGGACACAATGAGGAGTTTTGTTTTCAACGAAAAAAGTGTAGAAGAGAAGTTTGGAGTTCCACCAAACCAAATTACGGAATTATTAGCATTAATGGGAGATGCTTCAGATAATATTCCAGGTGCAAAGGGTGTTGGGCCAAAAACAGCCGTAAAATTATTAAAAGATTATGGTAGTATTGATGGGGTTTATCAGAATACAGACAAATTAAAAGGAAAACTAAAAGAAAAGGTTGAAGCTTCAGAAGCAAATGTTCGTCTTAGTTTAACTCTTACTCAAATTCAATGTGACCTTAAACTTGATGTAAATCTTAATAAATTTGAGTACCAAAATCCTGACCTAGAAAAACTGACTACATTTTATAAAGATATTGGTTTTAAGCAAGATGGTTTTTTTAGAGTAGCAACAGTAAAAGCAAACCAAACTTCTGTTTCAGTACCAGTTGAATTAAAAAGTGAAATTGATCGTAGTCAATATAGATTAATTCAAAAAGAAGATGATTTAGTTCAAATTCGAGATCAGATTCTAGAGAAGAAAAAAGTTATTCTTGATCTTGAAACAACATCATTGCGAGCCATTGATGCTGATATTGTAGGAATTGCATTATGTCTTGATGGAGAACCCGCAGTATATATTCCAATCAGTCACAATCAATTTGATCAACAAATTTCAATTCAAAAGGGATTAGAGATTTTAGATCCAGTTTTTAAAGATCCTGAAATAACAGTAATCGGACAGAATATTAAATATGATCTGATTGTGCTAGCAAATTATGATATTTATGTAAGTGGCATTATAGAAGATACCATGATTCAGTCATATTTAATTGATTCGGAATCCCATCGTCATGGTTTAGATCATCTTGCTTTACAGCATTTAAACCATACAATGATTAAGTATGACGATGTTGCAGGAAAAGGAAAGAAACAAGTCTCCTTTGCTGATGTTGATATTCATGTAGCAAAAGAATACGCCGCAGAAGATGCAGATGTAACATCAAAGATTTATGAAAAATTAAAAAAATCCTTACAAAGTGTTGCTCAACTACCAGAACTGTATTCAGAAATAGAAATTCCTCTATGCAGAATTTTAGTTGATATTGAACGTAATGGAGTGAAAGTTGATTCTGAGTATTTAAAAGAGCTATCTACAGGATTTGTTGCAGAGTTAGCCGAATTAGAGAAAAAGATTTATCAAGAAGCAGGAAAAGAGTTCAATATTAACTCTCCAAAGCAGTTAGGTGTTGTTTTATTTGAAGATTTACAAATTCAAACAGGAAAGAAGAAAACCAAAAGTAGCTATTCTACTGATGTTAATGTTTTAGAAAAAATTGCAGAAGTAGAACCCATTGGTATTTATTTGCTCGAATATCGTAAGAAAACGAAGCTTGTGAACACTTACTTAGATGTACTTCCAAAATTGGTTTCTCCAAAAACAGGAAGAATTCATACATCTTATAATCAAGCGGTAACAGCAACAGGACGATTAAGCTCAACAAGTCCGAATTTGCAGAATATTCCGATCAAAGGAAAAGAAGGAGTTCAAATTCGCAAAGCATTCATTGCAGAAGAAGGTTTTTTGATTATGGCTGCGGATTATTCACAGATTGAATTAAGAGTATTAGCTCATATTGCAAATGATAGTGGATTAATTCAGGCATTCCAGTCAGGAGCAGATATTCACAAAGAAACTGCAAGTGCAATTTTTCATATCGCTTCAGATGCAGTTACATTAGATCAAAGAAGAATAGCTAAAGCGATTAACTTTGGATTGATTTATGGAATGGGAGCATTTCGATTATCTCAAGAAATGGGAATTTCCAGAAAGGAAGCCCAAACTTTTATTGATACCTATTTCCAGCGTTTCTCAAAAATTAAAGACTATATCGATGAAACAATCCAGTTTGCAAAAGATAATCTATATGTAGAGACGATTTTCTATCGAAGAAGATCAATGACAGGAATCAATGCAAGTAATGCAATTCAACGTAAAGCTACAGAGCGAATTGCTGCAAATACACGAATTCAAGGTTCAGCCGCAGATTTAATTAAAAAGGCTATGATTCAGGTTCAAGAAAAAATGTTGAATCAAAATTTAAAAAGCCGAATGATTATGCAAGTTCATGATGAACTTGTATTTGAAGTAAAAACCGAAGAAGTAGATTTGATGAAGTCTTTAGTTAAACAAGAGATGGAGTCGGTCTTTAAACTAAAAGTTCCTTTGACGGTCGATATAGGGGTGGGAAAAAACTGGCAAGAAGCTCATTAATTTTGTTTAAAGTTAGTTTTGATTGTATTTAACTAGGTAAAATATGACTTTAGTTCCTCTTCAAAAAGATTACTTATTAGAGTATTTCTATCAGGCAGAAACAAAAAAGGAAGATTGGAAGATTGGTCTTGAACAAGAAATTTTTGGATATGACCAAGCATTACATACTCGCCTTCCTTATGATCGTATTAAATATGTTCTAGAAGGATTTGCAAAACGTAATTGGAATGAGGTTTATGAAGGTGATTTATTAATTGCCCTCAAAAAAGATAAATCCTCTATTACTTTAGAGCCTGGTGGACAATTAGAGTTAAGTACTGCTCCTTATCGAAGTATTTGGGAGATTCAAGACTTATTGTTGAATTACCAAGGTCAGTTACATGAGATTTCTCAACCGTTAGGCCTTGAATGGTTTTCTTTAGGATATGATCCTGTTTCAAAAATTGATGAAATTCCTTGGATGCCGAAAGAAAGGTATCAAGTAATGGGAAAATATCTTCCTCAGTTTGGAGATCGAGTTCACCATATGATGATTGCAAGTTGTGGTGCTCAGTCTAACTATGACTACTCAAGTGAAGAAGATATGAGAAAGAAGCTGACTGTGACTACAGCATTCTCACCAATCGCAAATATCCTTTTTGCAACTTCACCTGTTCGAATGAATAAGTTTTCAGGGCAAAAAAGCCAAAGAGGATGGGCATGGAGAGGAATTGATCCTGCTCGTACAGGTATTCTTGATTTTGCCTTTAGAGAGGACTTTGGATATCAAGACTATATAGACTATGTTTTAAAAGTCCCTATGCTAGTAATTGATAGAGATGAAAGGCCTATTGACTTTGGAGGCTTCTCTTTTCCAGAGTTTATGGCAAATGGGCATAAAGGATACACTGCTACACAAGAAGATTGGCATACACAGTTAGGAGCTACGTTTCCTGTAGCACGTTTAAAGAATGCTCTTGAGACAAGATCAACAGATGCAGGGCCTATGGAATTCCTTTTAGCACAAGCTGCATTTTGGAAAGGGCTATTATATAGTGAAGAAGTGTTAGATCAAGCTTATGCTTATGCATTAAGTTTAGGGAAAGACTCAGTTCAACAAATTCATTCTCAAGCCGCAGAAAAGGGTTTTGAGATCAAAATTGATGGAATTGATATAGGTGAAATTTGCGAAAAGCTACTTTCTTGGTCAAAAAAAGGTCTAAAAATGGTCTCTCAGGAGCAAGGAATAGACGATGAGAGTAATTTTTTAACGTGTTTAGATGAAATTGTAAATAACCGTCAAAGCCTTGCTGATAGATTGATTAAGTGGTGTGGCACAGAGGATTGTTCAGACATTTTTACACTGTTACGGAAAAAAAGTTATTCTTTTGCTTGACCTTTGCTAGTTTTTTTCATAGGTTCTGTCTCGCATTGACGATGACACGGCGTGGTAGCTCAGTCGGTAGAGCAGAGGACTGAAAATCCTCGTGTCGGGAGTTCGATTCTCTCCCACGCCACCATCACTAATGAAAAGAAAAATTCAGCCTTACAAAAATAAGGTTGACAGGGTTCACACGGAAACGTAGAACTCGACTCCGTTGCTTCACAAAGACAAATCAATTTTAGTTTTTGGAAGTGGCAAACGAGGTCAAAACTCAAGAGCTTTTGAAAGTCTCAAACGAGAA
>JBNMNM010000007.1:0-30683 GCA_051275585.1 bacterium
TTCTACTTTCACGTTATTTTTTTTGGATTCATCAATATTCAAAAGCACTTAAAATTTTAAAGAAAAGTGAGAAAAATCACCCAAAGATTACTTTAGAAAAATTGCAGGTTTTTTTATTTTTAGGACAATACCAACATGTTCAAAAAGGATTACAAAAATTAGTTGTAAAAACAAAAAAACTACGATTTAGAAAGGATATCTTATTATATTGGTTTTTTCTATTAAAAGGGGAATCAAAGAAAGCAGAGATACATTATAAAAAAATTCAAGAAACATACTTATATTACCCTCCTGAACATCTTCAACGAACAAAGATAAAGTCATTTAAAACTTTGAGGAAACTTCGTAGATTTCAATTAATTTATCCAAAACAAAAGCATTTTGTGGAAAGTTATTGGGTATCTTTATTTTATGCGAAGAGATTAGGTGAAAAGTCTTTAAAGAGGGCTAGTTTCCAGCAGCAGCTAATTTATCAAGCAGAAAGTGCACTATTATTAAAGAAGTGGGATCATCTTAAAGTAATAGCCAAACAACTTCAAACTCATTTCCCTGATATTCAAGATGGAAATTTATTTCTAAAAGAATATTACCAAGGAATTCAAAGTAAAAATTAATTCTATTTTTGAATAGGACTACGCAAAATTACTTTTGAATCTGAATCATCAATATCTTTTTCTTTTATCGGGTTATCAATAGTTGGTTGAGAATAAAGTTCTTGAATAATATCAGGATCAAAAATTTCTAAATGTGTGTGTGAGTTAACTACAATATCTTGCAAGCTAATATCTTTTATTTTTAAAATAGAATGAATTCCAAGCAAATTTAAGAATTGATTTGTAGAATTTTCAAAAACGGCTGTATCTTTATTTCGATAAAATAAAGGAATTAAGTGACGAATAAATATTTTTGTTGGAATAAAGGCAGGTTGATAACAGGTCATATAATGCCCTTTGTCCAAGTTCGTTTGAAACTTAGTGATCAATTCCTCTTTATGTAAAATATCTAAGAGATCTTGTAGCTTTTTTCGATTGATACGTAAATTTTGTTGGATTTGATCAAACCCAGGTGCAACGCCTTGGTACTGGAATTCTTTAATCAGATAAATCAAAATATAAATTACAGTAATTAAAGTTGATTCATCGTGATGAACACCTTTCCTTGAAATAAAATTAGAATGTGCATAAAATTGAATCATAAATGTAATTGCAGCTCCATTAAGAACGACTAACCACACAACATAAATCCAAATCAGAAAAATAGGAACAATGGCAAGTGAGCCATAAATTACATCAAATTTAGTAAAGTTTTTTAAATAATAATTTACTAAACTATGGCTAATTTGTAGCAAAACTGCAGAAATTAGAGCTGCAATAATAGATGCTTTTTTTTGAACAGATGTACTTGGAATATACAAATACAAAACATACAATCCAATAGCAGAGGCAAGAACAGGAACAAGTTGAGAAAAAAAGCTACTAACCCAACTAAATTGAACTATTTGCTGATAGTATGGAAGAGTGTTTAGATATGTTGGAATTGAAAAAGCAAGAACAAGTAGAATTGGTGATAAGAAAATCAGCAGGAAAAAACCAAATCCATTTTTAAGCCATTCCCTAGATTTATTAATTTCCCAAATCTCATTGATACAGTCATCCATTTTAATAAAAAGGATAATACAAGCAATAAGAAGAGTCGGGATACCAATCACTCCAAATGCAAAAGAATGTTCTTCAATTTTTTGAAGTTGATCAAAAACTTGGCTAACAGCCTCAGGAAAAAAATACTCTGAGATGAAAGCTGTAATTTTCATTTTTGCTTCTTTGGTTTGAGTAAAACGCCCTAACACAAAAAAGAAAATTGTAATAATAGGAACAATCGAAGTAATGGTTGTGTAAGCCAGCGATTGAGCTAACGAAGAGATATTTTTTTCTCGGAAAATTTTCCAAAGAAATACAAATGGTTGTAGTCGAGGGTACTTAATGTGTTTAGAGCTAAGTGAAATTCCACGTTTCCAATTCATTGATTTATTCAGAGCTAGTGAGTGGAAGTAATAAACGACAACCTGTAACCTTTCCTGTTTTTTCCATAATCTCTACTCGGCCACCAATTTTTCGAACTCGATCAGCAACTTGTAACCATCGAAGTCCTGTATTTTTTAATATATCTTCATTTACTTTTAAAATTTCTGAAATGCTAGAAGCCCAAATTAATTCTGATGGCTTTTCTGCTTCAAAACTAACTAAAAAATCCTCAGTGTCAAAACCAAATAAAGAACCACCTGAACGAACACCTAAACGAAAACAGATATTGTTAGGTTCTAAATAATGTTCAAGTTCATTCCATAAATCTTGACTAACTTGTCCCAGAATTTTTTCATTAAGAACAATTTTTTGTGGAACATTTTTTTCAATCAATAAACGGTACTTATGTTTTTTACTATGGTCATTTGATTGAAGAGAAGAAATTTTACTTTTGAAATATTTACGTGGTTCTAAGGTTGTACTTTCAAACTCTCCATCTCTACTTGCTTGTTCGCAAAATTCTTCAGCCTGATTAAAAGAATCAAGTACCTGAGATGCAGTATTCATGCATTCTCTAAGGGATTCTTTCATTTCAAGATCATCAATTCCAGAAACAATATTCTCTAAATTAGTAACTACATTAGAAACTGGGTTTTTCCATTTATGCATTACACCAGCTAATACTTCAAAGTTTTCACGAGTAGCTTGTTTTTCTAATGCACTAGACTCTAAAATTTCATTTGAGAGCTCTTTTTGAAAATTAAACTGATCAAAAAATTCTTTATAATCTTCACGATCACCTTCAAGGTCACTTACCCTTGTCGTAATGGCTTTTAGTTCATCAGTAAGATGATCTATAATTCGATCCGATTCTGTGAATATTTTAGGCTTTACGGCTTTCTTCTCAAGCGTTGTCACAGTAGCTACTCCTTAATCCCACATTAGTACGCTAATATCTAAACAAGAATAGATAGTATCAGTTAAGCATTCAATATGCCTTAACTGATTAATGAATAAAAAAATACAAAGATACTAAGAGTGATTATCCTCAGAGTTGCTTTGATCCTCTTCTTGATGTGAATTGTTATTTTCTTCTGTCTTCATTAATAAAGGATTGAACAAGTATTGCATAATTTTTGGAGTAGATATTTTTAATAATAAACTGATGAATAATAGATTAAGAAAAAGAGCTTCAATTGGTTTAAATAGAAGTTGGATAAGGTGTATTTTTCGAATAAAAGAGCTATCTGTTTTTATTTTCTTTGAAAATTTTTGCATCACTAGATTAAACTCTTGATTTGTTTTAACAGTAGACAGTTCCTGCATCTCAGGTGTTACAAAATAAGTAAATATTGCATTTGGAATTGCAATTAGAAAAAAGATTAAAATCATTTTTAGAAAGATTGATCTAAAATTAGTCTGGACAAACCTAAAGCTGTTTTGAAAGTAGTTCTTAATATTTGCAGAAGTTTGGTTCTCATCAAGAATAAGAAAAAAACTTGCGAATAAAGGAAATAAAAATGATAGAAAGCTAACTACCAACAACATTGGTGCGTGATTTTCTGATAGTATTCTTAGTGGAAAAAAGATCAACATCTGAACTAAGCAGATTAGTGTAAATTGAATGAAATAGCGTTGAAATAAAATTTGTAGTGTCCCAAATGGTAAAATTCTTCGTTCCGAAAACCAAATTGGTAAACTTAAAAATATAGCTAATTCAAAGAGGCGATTTGTTACAAACTCTACAAACCGAATTGCATGAATATTAAGAAATCCAATCAACCCTAAAAAAGGAAGGTGAATAACAAAACATAAAAGCAAAAAGTTAAACCAGTTTTTCTGATAAATTTGGAAAGAAACTTTGACTAAACCCAAAAAAGTCGTAGGGAATTGGTAAGGAAATTGTTGTTCTTTTTGCATTCTAAAAAATAGTTGTAATTAAGAAATTCTACAGAAAGTTTTTTAAATTTGTTTTGTGCAGAGTAAACATGAAGATAAAATCCGTAAAGTACCTAAAAAGCTTTACTACAATTCGTGACCTTGATCTTCCAATACTTCCAGCGTTTGCCTTTATAGGACGTTCAAATGTAGGTAAATCAAGTCTCATTAATAGTCTATTACAAAGAAAAAAGTTAGTGAAAACGAGTTCAACTCCAGGAAAAACGCAGTTGCTAAATTATTTTTTAGTGAATGAAAGTTTTTATTTCATTGATTTACCTGGATATGGATATGCAAAAATTAGCAAAGATGTGAAAAAAAATTGGAAGTTTATGATTGAAGAGTTTTTGTTTCAATGCCCAGAGTTGAAATCAATTTTTCAACTGGTTGATTTGCGTCATAAACCAACTCCAGAGGATGTTTCTTTCCGTACACTAGTGATGGCAGGAACTGTTCCGAGTATTGTGGTTGCAAACAAATTAGATAAATTGAAAAAAAATCAAATTCAAAAATCTGTTAAACTTGTCAAAGAAACATTAAGTTTAGAAACAAAACCAATTTTACACTCTCTTCCTTTAAAACAAGGACGAGAAGAAATTTGGACGATAATTGAAACTCAATTAGGAATTCAAGATGAAAATTAATTCTAATTCTGAAGTTCTTGTTTTTGAGGTCGAATAATTGTTTGTTGTGGTAAATTATTTTTCTTTAAATGTTTATGTGTATCTTTTCCATGAATCAAACAAAATAATGTAGGCTCTTGATTTTCAAAGAATTTTTTAGTTTCAATTGTCGTTGGTGGACAGTAACGAGTTGCAAGTTGTCCTGAAATTTTACAAACTTTAAATTCAAACTGTGGTCCAGGATGAAGATCACAGTATTTTTCAGGAGCAGTACCCTTTAAAAATGGATACCATGCTGTTGTTTTGCACCAAGGACCTGCTCGTAATCCTGAATTTACACAAACTTTAAAATCCTCAAATTTATGATTTGTTACAAAACCTTTTTGAATGGGAGGTTGAGGAATTGATTTCATAAATTTTTTCCAAAGTAATGCTGGTGTTCCTCCACCTTGTTCATACCTCATTGATCGATTATCATCATTTCCAATCCAAAAACCTGTTACTAGTGTTGAAGTAAAACCAACAAACCATGCATCTCTATGATCATCGCTTGTACCTGTTTTCCCACCTGAAACTCTAGCAATTTTTGCATTTTTACCTGTACCATAAGTAACTACATCTTGAAGCATTCGTACCATTTGAAAGTTTTGATTTTTACTCAAAACTTGTGGGATTTTATATGGAATATACTCTTCAAGAATATTTCCTTTGCTGTCTGTTACCTTGAGAATAAATACTGGATCAGCTTTTTTCCCTTCATTAGCAAAAACACTATAGCCAGAAACTAGTTGAAGAAGTGTAGTTTCTCCGCAACCTAGAGCAAGACACAATCCATTTTGGGCTGGAATAGAAATTCCAAATTTTTTAGCTGTTCTCTGTAGTCTTCGTATGCCAATTTTCTTAAGTATTTTGACACTAACAACATTATTAGAAAGTCGTAGAGCATGAGCCATTGTAATTGATCCCTTGTACTCTCCAGAAAAATTTTCTGGACTATAAATTTCTAATTGATTGTTAATTTCTCTTGTATACTGTGTTTTTTCATCAATAAAAACATCATTGGGTTTGATTCCAGCTAAGAGAGCCGCAGAATATAAAAAAGGTTTAAAACTAGATCCAGGTTGACGTTGTGCTTGAGTGGCTCGATTAAACTCACTTTTTTTGAAATCAACACCACCAATTAAGGCTTTCACGAAACCTGTTTTTGGATCGATACTAAGGGCTGCAATTTGGTCAAAAGACCGTCTTCTTCTGATTCGTTTTTGAACTGTTTTTTCTAATTTATTTTGTAACTTTCGATCAAGAGTAGTGAAAACTCGTAATCCACCACCATAAACTTTATTTGATCCATATTTTTTCTTAAGCTGGAGAAGAATATGATTGGTAAAATAAGGAGCCTTTTGTAAATCTGTAATTCTACTTTTCTGAATATTGATTTGGTAATTAACTGCTTCTCGGTAATCTTTAATTGAAATCCAGCCTAAAGTAGCCATTCTTTTTAAAACTAATAATTGTCGCTTTCTCGCTTTTTTTAGATTGGTAAATGGAGAATATCCTTCAGGTTTTTTGATGAGTCCTGCAATTAAAGCACTCTCAGCTAAATTTAAGTGCTTTGCATTTTTTCCAAAGTAGTTAATTGCTGCATTTTCAATTCCATAATTTCGATGACCTAAATAAACTTTATTGAGATAGAATTCTAAAATTTTTGATTTTGAGAATTCTTGCTCTAAAGCGATTGCCATAAAAATTTCTTTTATTTTTCTTGAAATTGTTCGTTCAGGAGTTAGCAAAGTTAATTTCACTAACTGTTGAGTAATTGTACTTGCTCCTTGAGCATAAGTTCTTTGCTTTATGAGATGAAAAATTGCTCCTATAATTCGAATTGGGTCAAAACCTAGATGTTGAAAAAAACGAGTATCTTCAATAGCAAGAACAGCTTTTTGAAGATTACTACTAGTTTGAGAAAGTGGAATATATCTACGATCCTCTAAGCCTCGAATAATATGGAATGGTTCACCATTAATATCATAGAAAATGGTATTTTCATTTTGTCGTTTTTGAATTTGAATAAATTCTCGAATAGTTTTTTCTTTAAACGATGAGAAGCTAAAAATACCTACAAGAGATACTAAAAAAAGAATTAATATCGTAATGAATATTTTGATACCACGATGTTGTTTAAAGAAAGCCATAATAATTTTTGTTACTTAAATTTAGTGTGTAAGTTTATTGGGGTAATTTTTAAGGTCTTTTGGCTAGTAAAACTTTTAATGATAAATTCTGAAAATTTTAGTGATTTTTGACTTTAGTCTAAAAATCTATCTCAGGTTTACCTTGAAAAAAGTGGGTAAAGTGTATAACTGAATAATATTGTGTTATTGTATGTTAACGATTTTGTTTTAATCGAGAACTATGCCAAAATATTTATTTTCAGTTAAGATTCTTCTTTTTTTGTTTTTTGGAGTAAGTGCAATTACTACGCAAGTATATGCTATGGGTGGTGATTCAAACTCAGAAAATAATATTCCGCTTCCTGCTCATAATTTTTCAGTTGTTGTGACTGATAGTAAAGGTGTTGCATCAAAAGCAAATCGAGTTAGTTGGAATGGAAAAATTTATTTGCAAGGAAAACGAGGAGATTCTTTAACAACAGTACCATTTTCAAAAATTCAAAAAATTTCTGTTTTTCCTAAGCGAAAAGCTGTGCAAGGAGCTGTCGTGGTCGAGGTGACTCTTAAGAAAGGAGACTCTATTACTCTCCATGTAAAAGCAAATTCAAAATGTTATGGAGAAACAAGTTTTGGAAAATTTGAAATTTACATTCGAGATATCAAAGCAATTCAATTTTAATAATTTAGTGGCTAATATTTTATCATGAAGGATCACTCTTATCCTTCAAGTTGGTCTGAAAATTCTTCTGAAGAAGCAAAACAGGTTGAGTCAGTTCCTTTAATATCTGAAAAATTCGATCTTATAAAGCCTTATGCTATTCCAGTTGTTGCGGTTAGTATCATTCTTTTCATTTTTTTGACAGGAATTGAACTAATTCGATTACAATATGCACCTGTGAAAGGTTATTTTATTGAAGGTAATAAAATTCTTTCTAAGCAGTATATTCTCCAACAATTACGGATTTCTGATGAAGATAATTTTGGCGATCTTGATCCTTATATTTTGACTAGAAGGTTACAACGAGTTCCTTGGGTAAAAACCGTGAGGGTTCGTCGAAAAGCTCCAAATCATCTAAAAGTTTTTTTAATTGAGCGAGTTCCGAAAGCCTATTTTCGATCGGAGTCAAAAGTTTTTTTAGTTGATGAACAAGGAGTTGTTTTGCCTGTAATTGCAAAAGAAGGTCATTCATGGAATCTTCCTGTGATTACTCATAAAACACTAAAAATTCAGGCTGGTGATATCCTAGCTTTATCAGGATTAAACCGTGCTTTTCAATTAATGGATGTTTTAAAAACAAGTAAAGTTCTTCCTTTTAATGCTATTTCTGAAATTGATATTTCTGACCCTGTAAATTTAAGACTGATTACAATTCCAGACGGTGTACTTGTGAATTTTGGGTATGATCGTTTTAAAGAAAAAGTCTTTAATTTATATCACTCAATGCCTAAAATTTCTAGAATTCGTAAACAGGTGAAGTCAATTGATTTGAGATATATAAAAAAGGTCATTGTAGAAAAAAAGAAAAAATAATTTTTCATGTATAAAAAATGTCAGAAAATCAAAGTACAGAAAGCTATTTGAAAAAATTTAAAGATGTGATGGTGCCAAATTATGCACCTATTCCTTTAATTCCTAAAAAAGCAGAAGGTTCTGTTATTTGGGATTGCGAAGGAAAAGATTTTATTGATTTTGCTGGTGGAATTGCGGTTCTAACTTTAGGACACAACCATCCTAAATTAGTTTCTGCTCTAAATGAGCAAGCAAATACAATGTGGCATATTAGTAATTATTGTACTAATATGCCAGCCCTTGAATTAGCTGAGACTCTTTGCAAACGCACATTTGCAGAACGCATATTTTTTGCCAATTCTGGAACTGAAGCAAATGAAGCCGCATTAAAGTTAGCACGTCGTTATGCTGTGGATCACTATGGTGAGGAAAAGGATGAAATTATTTCTTTTCACAAATCATTTCATGGGCGGTCACTATTTACGGTTAGTGTTGGTGGACAACCAGCATATAAAAAAGGCTTTGGGCCACTTCCAGAAAAAATTGTTCATGCAGAGTTGAATAGTTTTGAAGATATTCGAGAAAAAATATCTTCAAAAACTTGTGCTGTTATTCTTGAGCCAATTATGGCTGAAGGAGGAATCCATACTGCTAGTGTTGATTTTGTAAAAGAATTAAGAAAATTATGTGATCAAAATAATGCGCTTCTGATTTTTGATGAAGTTCAAACAGGAGTGGGGCGTACAGGTGAGTTATTTGCTTATCAAGGTTTGGGTGTAACACCTGATATTTTGACCTCAGCGAAAGCTTTAGGTGGTGGATTTCCTATTTCTGCAATGCTAACAACTGAAAAAATTGCAAAGGTTCTTGTTCCAGGAACTCATGGAAGTACGTTTGGCGGAAATGCACTTGGTTGTGCAGTTGCTCAGGCAGTTCTTAACGAAGTAAATGATGAGTTGCTACAAGGAGTTTTAGAAAAACGAAAACTTTTTGAAAAACTCCTGAATCAGATTAACGAGAAATATCAAGTATTCTCTGAAATTCGAGGAAAAGGATTACTGATTGGTGCAGCATTAAAGCCTGAACTACATGGAGAAGCAGGAAACATTATGGGTGTTCTTTTAAAAGAACAAGTATTTGTTCTTGTAGCAGGGGCAGATGTGATTCGTTTTACTCCCTCTCTTGTTATCTCAACTAAAGACATTGAAGAAGGAATGAGCCGTTTTGAGAAGGGAATTGAAGCATATTTAGCTCAACGTTCATAACGAACCCATTGTATTTTTGGAAGTGGGATTAAAACATCACTTCCGTCTTCCATCAAAATCATGTAATTTTCACTGATTTCAGAAATCAGTCCTCGCAAAACACTTCCATTATCAAGATGAACTTCTAGTTTATGCACTCCTAAATGTTCTTTTAGCTTTTCGTGAAGTTGTTTTTCTTGATCCTCTTCATAGGAAACTGTTTGGATAATTGACATCATTTACCTTAATTTATCGTATGTGAAAATTTTGTTTTGGCTGAATGGATAAATGCTTTTGTTTTAATAAGTCAATTCGCATTAATTCATTGATTGGAGTAGGTTCTTCCCAAACAATTTGATCATGTGAGAACATTCGGTAGAAGGCACCTCCTGCTCGATATGATGTTACTGCAACTTCAAAAAATTCAGTATCTGAAATTTCTTTTCCTTCAAAGTAAACCCAACTAAGTCGTTTTCCCATTGGTTGTTTGATATCAAACTCATACTCAATACCATCCCAAATATCATAATCATAAGAGCGAATTTTTTTCTGTTTCCATTCATGATGAACTACAATTTCATCATTATCATATTGAAAAAAACTTGCCGCTTTTTCTAGTGCTTGTTTGAGAATTTTTCCTGTAATTTTGATTTTACAAAGAGTATTCAAATAAGGGTAATTCTCTAAAATATGGGTTAACTTTACTTGATTAGGTAAACCAACTAAATGTGGAGTGAGTAAAGCACTAGCAGCTATTTTAGCACCACTATGTTCCATCATTAAAGAATTGATCCATTGTGTGAGTGAGTGTTTTTTTAACCAAACATCGTGTAATGGATCTTGGATTTGAAATTGATTACTTGCTGTGCCTAAATCAACATTCAATTTTTTCTGAATTACTTCAATATGAGGTTTTAACTTATCCTGTAATTCTAAGTCTGGTTCAAAATCTTTCGAAGAAAATAACTCACCTGATTTTTCTGTTATTTTAAATTCTGTATTATTTCTCTCTCCTTTTATCTGAATAATACCCCAAGAATTAGCAAAGCATCCTGCTTGTATAACTGCCATTTCGTTTGGATTTTCAGGTATATGTAGAATTTCTTCATGTAGATGTCCTGTAATAAGAACATCAATTTCTGGAAATTGTTGTCGAATTCGAAATCCTACATTTTCACTGGTAACTTTAGGAGGTAATGTTGTTTTATTTAATTTTTGTTCAAGTCCTCCATGATATGCGACGATAAGAATATCACATTCATTTTTTATTTTTACTAAATCTTTTTTTAAACATGTTAAAACATCTTGAAATTCGAGGTTTGGAATGTGCTTTTGATTTTCCCAATAAGGAACATAGCTTGTAATATATCCTAAAAGACCAACTTTAATTCCGTTAAAATTGAAAATATGAGAGGTGTGATACGGATTTTTATTAGAATTTATGGTTGCAATGTTCCCTGCAAGCCAAGGAATAGAACTTTCTTTTTGAATTTGATTGAGATGTTGAATACCAAAATTAAACTCATGATTTCCTAGGACAAAAGCATCTGTTTGTAGGTGTTGATGAGTAATAGTTAAAGGATGCTGAAGATTAGAGAATTCATGATCATTATAGTCAAAAAGATCAACAATATGATGACCATGAATAGTATCACCATTATCAATTAATAGAACATTTTCTTTTTGGGTTCTAAGAGTTTTTATGAAACTAGAAAGACGATCAACGCCATAAGTATTTTTTTCTGGTTCAGAAATATAGTGTCCATGAACATCAGTCATAGAAACTATATTTAACTCAAATGCTGAAGAGTTTAATACACTCATAATAAAAATAATAAGAAAAAATTGATCAAAAAAATGTTGAGAAGTAATTTATATGGAAAAATCTAATTTTTAAGGAAATATTATGTGCAAAAACTTATAATAGTGTGGTTTATGAATAATATTGTAAAATTCAATACATAATTTAAGCGTGATTTTTTCCAAAGAATACTAAGTTTTATTTTTCTTCAGTAGGTAAATGTTAATCAAGCATATTTATTGAGAATTAAATTTGTTAAACATTCGGTCTTTCTCAATGATTTCCTACTTTAGAATGTGGATTACATTAAGGTTTATTTGATCATAGTTGCGATAACTACAATCAAAGTAAAAAGAGAGCTAGGGGTAGTTTCATTTTTATTGTTAAATTGTCTAAAAGTCAAAAAACTAGGATATAGGTATGACTATATATCTGTGGGGGATACTATGGATCAAATAGAAACTAGAAAATGCCATATTGATAATTTGAGTTTTGAAAATTTTAAAAACTTATTACTTCAATGTGATGATGAAAATGGACACCACCAATTATGGGTTTCACCTGATGGATATGTTTATATTACACAGGGATTAATTGGAAATGCTAAATTTTACTATGAATCGTGGAATTCAGGACATGGTTATGTTGGAAAAGAAGCTGTAAATAATGGAAATTATACTACATGGTTACATAATATCATTCTAAATGATTGGAAAAATGGGGAGTTAGGCAAAGTATTGCGATAAATTTTACCTAAATAATTGGAAAAATATTTTTGTAAGTTGATTTATTTTATTTGTGAAATCGGAATTAAATTCCGATTTTGTTTTTGCTTGTATTATAGGTATATATATTTATATTTTATTTTTCTTGAGAGAGCTATAGATAACAACATGGAAGAATATTCCAATTGGAATAATATAAGTTGGAATTAAAGAAAAAGGAAAAAACTTGATAGTCTTAAGGTCAACTAAGGGAATTAAAATCAAACTAATTTCAAGTACAGCTAAGCAAAGCCCTATGATATTCCAGACTTTTGTCCATTGTTGTGCTTTTGGATGTTGTGTATAAAGAAAAAAACAGCAGACTAAAGCCAAAATACCTAATAAAGCTCCTGATATACCAAAAAATAAAGCAAAAGAAGTGGAAATATTGCTCTCATAAAGTAATTTAAGGTAGATGTAATTAATACCTCGATAAGCTTGCACTCCAACAAGAATATAAAGAGGAGTGCTAGTTAATATTGTTCTAAAATCAAAGCTTAATCTAAAAAAGGCTAATGAGATGAATAGAGGAAGCAAAAAACCAATAGCTAAATTAGGAATAGGTAATGTGTGACTTGTACTATAATAACCACGAATTGATAAAATTGAAGAAAGAAATAGCCAGCCAATTAAAATAATACGAATAGGAATTCGATTAGCTAAGTAAGATGAAGATTGTCCCGTATGAATTCCTTTTCTTTGGTTTAAAGAAAAAAGAAGAATAAAGACCGCAACAAGAGGAAATCCTACAATTTGTGCAATATCATCAGTACAACAAGATCCAATCATGATCTAAATTTTAAGAAAGTTAAAAAGTAAAAGATAAAGTAAAAGTAGCTTTAAAAAGTCGAAAAACTTTGTTTATGTAAAGAAAGAAATGCAAAGAATAAATTTGAAGTTTTATAAAAATAGATTTTTATCTTTTTTTTGATGATTAAAAAATATAGAACACATAAGAGCTTTCATTCATTGCTTGATAAAGGGGAAAGAATTATATTGTAGTTTTTTTATTTTTTGTTTAGTTTTTTGCAGGTTTTTAAAGCTTAATTGAAGGATATTATCAAAAATATTTTTGAAATATACTTGGAGTATTTTGGTTAAAAGAATAAATTTTTTACTCCAAACAATTATGAGACTAATGCATCAACATAAGTTAAAGTAAATATCATGATTTAGTACCTAAAGTTGGTGTAGATAAGGGTTGAAATGTCAGAAAGTATAAAGCAAACTTTGCTAGATGATGAAATTGATGATCAATTATTTTTTATGGAAGAGGATGAAGTAGAAGAAAGAAATTCTTCTTTGCAGCCTTGGAAAGTAATGATTGTTGATGATGAAGCAGAGGTACATAGTGTCACTAAGATGGTACTTGATGGCTTTGTTTTTGATGGAAGACCATTAGAATTTATTAGTGCTTATTCAGGTAAAGAAGCTTGTGAGCAAATTCGGAAACATCCAGATACAGCATTAATTTTATTAGATGTTGTAATGGAAGAAGATAATTCAGGTTTACAAGTTGTTGAGTTTATTAGAAAAAAGATTCAAAATAGCTTTGTTCGTATTATTTTAAGAACAGGACAACCAGGACAAGCACCTGAAGAAAAAGTTATTTTAGAATATGATATCAATGATTACAAAGCAAAAACAGAGTTAACAACTCAAAAATTGATTACAACTTTTATTTCTGCCTTAAGAAATTTCCGTGATATTATGACCATTGAGGCCAATAAAATTGGTCTAGAAAAAATTATTACTGCCTCTGCAAAGATATTTCAAGCAAACTCTATTGAGGATTTTGCAGTTGAAACTCTTTTGCATGTTAATTCAATTGTTGATACAAGCTTTGAAAAAGGAAATAAATCAGGGTTTGCCGCAGAATATCAAAATGGAAATATTATTGGAATTCGTGGAATTGGAAAATACAAACTATTAACTAGAACACCAATTGAAACTCTTGTAGATCCTACTATTGTAGATTCATTTCAACAGGTTTTGGATAAAAAACAAAACCTCTATTTTGAAGACTATTATATTTATTATATTTGTGGTAAATCAGGAGCAGAAACATTTATTTATTTTGAAGATAAAAAAGATCTTCAAGGATGGCAGAAAAATTTAATTGAAATTTTTTGTGTGAATGTTTCCATTGCGTTTGATAATCTCCTACTTCATGAAGAAATTGAAAATACACAGCGAGATCTATTATTTGCAATGGGTGAAATTGCAGAAGCACGTTCAAAAGAGACAGGAAAACATGTTGAGCGGGTCTCTGAATATTGTCGAGTACTGGGATTGTTGCTTGGAATGTCAAATACAGAAGCAAATTTATTGAAACTTGCATCTACAATGCATGATGTAGGAAAATTAGGGATTCCTGATTCAATCCTCAATAAACCAGATAAATTAACAAAAGAAGAATTTGAAATTATGAAAACTCATACCTCATTAGGGTATGATATGTTAAAAAAATCTGATCGAAAAATTATTAAAGCAGCAGCTTTGATTGCACATCAACATCAAGAAAAGTGGAACGGTTCTGGATATCCACAAGGATTAAAAGAAGAAAATATTCACTTATATGCTCGAATTGTTGCTGTTGCAGATGTATTTGATGCATTAGCATGCAAAAGAGTTTATAAAGAAGCTTGGAGTTTTGATGATGTTAGAACGTTCTTAATTGAACAACGTGGGAAGCATTTTGATCCTAAAATTGTTGATTTATTTGTTGCAAATATTAATGAATTTGTTTTGATTAAAAATGCACTCGTTGATGAATAGTTATTATTATCCGCTATTTTTTAGAGGAAATTAGTTTAGTTTATTGATGTTTTTTATACCTTACTGGATTGACAAAAATGGAAAAGAACCAAATTCTATTTCATGATGATGAAAATGATGAGTTAATCTTTACAGATGAAGAAGATGAAGAAGTAAAAGAAGAAAGTACTGATGTTTGGAAAGTGATGATTGTGGATGATGATATTGAAGTTCACAATGTTACTCGAATGGTACTTTCAGGCTTTGCTTATAATCATAAAAAGCTTCAATTTATCTGTGCTGAATCGGGAGAAGAAGCAAAAAAATTAATTCAAGAGCACCCAGATACGGCATTAATTCTACTTGATGTTGTAATGGAAGATGATGATAGTGGGTTACAGGTTGTAAAGTTTATTCGTGAAGAGCTAGAAAATCATTTTGTTCGTATTGTATTAAGAACAGGACAACCAGGACAAGCTCCTGAAGAATCTGTAATTCTTGCGTATGATATTAATGATTATAAAGCTAAAACAGAATTAACCTCTCAAAAACTTTTTACAACTGTAGTTACATCTCTTAGAGCATACCAAGCAATTACAGCTTTAGAAGAAGCTCGTGATGAATTAAAAACTGCATGGAAAAGAGCTGAAGAGATGAATCGTCTTAAAGATTGCTTTCTTGCTAATATGCGGCACGAATTAAGAACTCCACTTAATGGTATTATGGGGTTTTCTTCTATTCTTGAAGATCAAATTACGAATCCTGAGTTAAAATCATATATTAAAATTATTCAAGAAAGTGGTGATCGTTTACTAAATACATTAAATGATATTTTAGAGTTAGTAAGTTTAGAGGCTGGACAAGAACCATTAGATTTAAAACAGTTTGATGTTGTTGTTGAATGTCAAAATATATTGGATAATTTTCAAGAACAGGCAAAAGAAAAAGGATTAGGTTTTTCCTTCGAAAACTTGTCTGTTGATGATCCTGCTTTTATTCAATTAGATAAAAAAATATTTGATAAAATTTTACGAGGACTGCTTAGTAATGCCTTAAAATTTACTCTTGAAGGTGAAATTAAATTCCAAATTGCTAAAGAAGAAGGTTTTGTAACTATTTGTATTCGAGATACTGGAGTTGGAGTAGACCAAACTTTTTTACCAAATATTTTTGATGCATTTAAACAAGAAAGTGATGGTTATTCTCGTGCCTTCGAAGGTGCAGGTATTGGCTTAACTATTGTTAAACAGTTAACAGAGCTGATGGGAGGAGAAATTATTCCTGAAAGTATAAAAGGAGTAGGAACTGTAATGACTTTAAAATTTCCAGCCATGTAAGGATAAACACCATGATTATTTCATCGGTAACAGAAGCCTCCTCCAATGATTGTGATAAAAAAAGAATTTTAGTTGTAGATGACACTGAAAGTATTCATGAAGCATTTACTAAAATTCTTTCTTCTGTAGAACACAAATACGCAGAAGATTTAGATCAACTTGCAAGTGAGCTTTGGGATGAGCCTAGACCAAACCATCAAAATAAACTCAACTTAAATTTTCAATTAGATCACGCAAGTCAAGGAAAAGATGCGCTTGAAATGGTTAGGGTTGCTCATGAAGCAGGTCAGCCATACAGTGTAATTTTTATGGATATCCGAATGCCTCCTGGTTGGGATGGAATTAAAACCATTGCAAAAATTTGGGAGGAATTTTCTGATGTTGAGGTTGTAATTTGTACTGCATACTCTGATTTTTCTCTTGAAGAGGTAATTGAGAGGTTAGGTAGAAGTGATCAATTAATGTTCATGAAAAAACCTTTTGACCATACTGCTGTTATTCAAATGGCGTTAAGTTTGAGTCAAAAATGGGATTTAGCTAGAAAAAACCGAAAGCATGTAGAAGAGTTGGAAGCTGCTGTTACAGAAAGAACAGAAGCATTAGAGTATAAAAACCAAGAACTTGAGCAAACATTAAAAAATCTACAAAATGCACAAACACAACTTGTAGAGTCTGAAAAAATGGCTGCACTTGGAAATTTAGTCGCTGGAATTGCACATGAGGTCAATACTCCAATCGGAATTGGAGTGACTGCTGTGACAAATTTAAAAAAACAAAGTGCTCAAATTTCTGATAAATATAAAAGCCAAAAAATGAAAAGGTCAGACTTAGAAACCTTTTTAGATGTATGTGTTGATCATTGTGATTCAATTTATACAAATTTGTATCGTGCTTCTGGTTTAATTGCGAGTTTTAAACAAGTTGCTGTAGATCAAACTTCAGAAGAAAGAAGAAGTTTTAATTTAAAAGAATACCTACATGAAATTATTTTAAGTCTTCAGCCTCAAATTAGGAAAACAAACCATATTCTTGATGTTGAAGGTGGAAATCAAATTGTTATTGATAGTTATCCTGGAAGTTTTTCTCAGATTGTAACTAATTTTGTTGTAAACTCTTTGACTCATGGTTTTGAGAATGGAGCAAGTGGCAGAATGTTATTAAAATTTGAAGTTGAAGAGCAATATTTATTTCTGACTTACTCTGATAACGGTGTTGGAATTGGAGAAGGTAACCTCAAGAAAATTTTTGATCCTTTTTTTACTACAAAACGTGGTGCAGGAGGAACAGGTTTAGGAATGCATATTGTTTATAATATTGTGACTCAAAAATTAAATGGTTCTGTATCTTGTGAAAGTGAAATTAATAATGGAACAAAATTCCATGTTAAAATTCCAGTAAAACTTACAAATACTTAATATTACTTTCTTGAAATAGAATATTTTTGCTAGGCTTCGATATTGTCATTTTTAAGTTTCGTGGTTATAGTTTTTAGAATTTTTTATTTTTAAAAAGATTAGCCTCAATCTTATAAATTCTTCTCTTAAAAATTAATTCTTCTCAATAAATGAATGCCCTCTGAAAATACTTCAAATACAAAACAACTTTTTATATTTGCAGATAAAAAACAGGATAATCATCTTGAACCTAAAAATCATGGACGATGGAAGGTCATGATTGTGGATGATGAAGATGGCGTTCATGTAATTACAAAATTAATCTTAAAAGATTGTATTTTTGAAGAAAAAGGAATTGAATTTATTAGTGCTTTTTCTGGAGAAGAAGCACTAATAAAAATTCAGGAACATCCTGACACATCCCTTATTTTGATGGATGTTGTAATGGAAACTGAAAATACAGGTCTGGATGTTGTTAAATATATTCGAGATGAACTTAAGAATCATCAAACTCGTATTGTATTGCGGACAGGGCAACCAGGAGAAATTCCAGAAGAAGATATTGTCTTACAATATGATGTAAATGACTATAAAGAGAAAACAGAGCTGACAACACAAAAGCTCTTCACAACTGTGATTGCTGCACTCCGTAATTATCGTGATATTATTCTGATTGAAGAACAAAGAAAAGAGCAGAGTAAAATTTTACAAAAACTCCAAAAAGAAATTAAAGAGCGAGAAAAGATAGAAGCAGATTTGATTCTTTCAAAAGAAAAAGCTGAAGAAATGAATCGTCTAAAAGACAATTTTTTGTCCAATATGAATCATGAATTAAGGACTCCAATTAATGGTATTTTGGGGTTTTCAGATTTAATTTATGAAATGGTTGAGGAACAAGATATTCGAACTTATGCTTCTATGATAAAAGGAAGTGGAATCCGTTTAATCAATACACTTGATGCCATTTTTGATTTAACTGCTCTTGAGACGAAAAAAAATTTAGAATTATCTCCTTTAAACTTAGTACAAGCAAGTCGATCAGCAATTCAATTACAAAAAATTTATGCAGAAGAAAAGCAACTAGAATATGTTGTAAATTATCAAAGTTCTGAGCTACGCTCTTTATTGCATGGTCCATCAATTGAAAAAATATTGAATCATGTTATTGGTAATGCTGTTAAGTTTTCTAAAAAAGGGAACGTAGAGATTTCATTTTTTTCTAAAAAACTAGATCAAAAGGATTGGGTTTTTGTTGAAGTAAAAGATACTGGAGTTGGAATTGCTGAGGAGTTTTTACCTTTTATCTTTGAAAAATTTAAACAAGAAAGTGATGGATATGCTAGAGTTTTTGAGGGAACAGGAATTGGTTTAGCTATTGCAAAAAAACTTGTAACAATGATGAATGGTAAATTTTTTGTTGAAAGCACAAAAGGAAAAGGTTCAACATTTACAATTGCTTTTCTTCTACACTAATAATATTTAATGCTTTTTTTTTATGCATTAAATATTATTTTTTGCAAAAAAAAAAGGCAACATATCACATGTATATATTGTATTATCTTTATAAATTGTAATTGGTGGTTATAGTCAATTTGTTTGTGGATTAGTTAAAAATAATTGATAAGTCATTGAAAAATATCACTTTTTATTTTTATTAAGGAAGTTGAAAAGAAGTTTTTGATAAAAATATCCATTTTTAATCAGCTTTGACGAAATGTATAAATTGGCATGAAAACTGAAACTAATTGCATCTTTTGGTACTAAGAATACTATTTTCGTATTTGTCTATATCTGCTTAATTTAACAGAAGTGTGATAGTTTAAGTTTAATAATCATTTTAGTTTTTTTAGCATAAAGATTCTTTTTACAAAAAACAATGGGAGTAGTATACGTCTAATCCTTAGTTTTAGAGACTAGAACGAGAACAAAAGTAACTATTACGTTACTGTTTTTTATATTTTTAAAATAAAAGAATATAAATTATGTAAACTAATAACAGATTATTTTTGTAAAATTGAAATAAGTTTTTTGCAGTTTATAAAAGATTTCTTTTCACATTACTAAAGAATTAACTAATATTTGGAGTACTATGTCAACAGTTAGACAAGATATTGCTAGAACAATTACTTCAAGAGCACAAAAAACTTCAGAGCACTCAGGGCAAAGAGAATTAGTTACTAATTCTTTTGGAGAAAAAGTGTTTAATGATTCAGTAATGCGAGAAGCATTACCAAAAAATGTTTATAAAGCACTTAAAAAAACTATTCAGGAAAAAGCTTCTCTTGATCCAAGTCTTGCAAATATTGTTGCACAAGCGATGAAAGATTGGGCAATTGAACATGGAGCAACTCATTATACTCATTGGTTTCAACCATTAACTGGAAGTACTGCTGAAAAGCATGATTCTTTTATTGAGCCTCAAGCTGATGGCAAGATTATTCTAGAATTTTCTGGAAAAACTCTTGTTAAAGGTGAGCCAGATGCTTCTTCTTTTCCTAATGGTGGAATTCGAGATACTTTTGAAGCTCGTGGATATACTGCATGGGATCCAACTTCTCCTGCATTTATTCGTGAAACTCCTCTTGGCGGAACTCTTTGTATTCCAACTGTATTTGTATCTTACACAGGTGAAGCATTAGATAAAAAGACACCTCTTCTACGTTCTGAAGAAGCTCTTTCTAAAGCCGCTACTCGTCTAATTAAAGTTTTAGGTGATGAGACAGTAACAAAAGTTCATGCAAATTCAGGTCTTGAGCAAGAATATTTTCTTATTGATATTGAATATTATAACCAACGACCTGATTTAGTTGCAACTGGAAGAACTTTATTTGGTGCTGCTCCATATAAAGGACAATCTCTTGATGATCATTATTTTGGTTCAATCAAAAGAAGAGTTCTTTCTTGTATGCAAGATATGGAAAAAGAACTTTATAAATTAGGTGTTCCTGTAAAAACTCGACATAATGAAGTGGCTCCTTCTCAGTTTGAGTTAGCTCCTGTTTTCCAAGCAACTAATCTTGCGACAGACCAAAATTTACTTACAATGGAATTGATTGAGGAAGTTGCTGCAAAGCATAACCTTAAAGCATTATTCCATGAAAAACCATTTGCTGGATTAAATGGAAGTGGGAAGCATTGTAATTTCTCAATGACTGATTCTAATGGACATAATTTATTAGAGCCAGGCAACACTCCACACGATAATCTTCAGTTTGTTACATTTTTAGCTGCAATTATTCGTGCAATCGATTCCTATGCAAAACTTCTTCGTTTCTCTGTTGCCTCAGCAGGAAATGATCATCGACTTGGAGCAAACGAAGCTCCTCCAGCAATTTTATCTGTTTTCTTAGGTGAAGAATTAGATGATATTGTAAGCAGTATTGTTGCTGGTAAAGATCCTGTGAGCAAAGAAAAAACTCATATGATGTTAGGTGCAGCAACTCTTCCTGCACTTCCAAAAGATACTACTGATCGAAATCGAACTTCTCCATTTGCATTTACTGGAAATAAGTTTGAATTTCGTGCTCTTGGTTCTGCTCAGAATCCATCTGTACCAAACATGATTTTAAATACAATCGTTGCTGATTCTGTTACTGAAATCGCAAATGAAATTGAAGCAAAAATCAATGCTGGATCTAGTGTTGAAGAGGCTACAAATGCAGTAATCAAAGATAACTTAACGAAATATAAACGTGTTATCTTTAATGGTGATGGGTATTCAGAAGAATGGCCAATCGAAGCTGAAAAACGAGGCTTAGCAAATCTTAAAACTACTGTAGAATCAACTCAAGCCTTTATGGATGAAGATTCTATTGCTTTATTTGAAAGACATAATGTTCTTAATAAGTCTGAGATTGAAGCTCGATATAATGTAAAAATTGAGAAGTATATTCTTCTTCTTGATATTGAAATCAGAGCAACAATTGATATTGCAAAAACAATAATTCTTCCAATTGCAATGAAATATGCTGAACAACTAGCTAGCTCTGCTCTTGCAATTAAAGAGGTTACAGGTAGTATTTCAGATACACAAAAAGGACTTATTGCTAATGTTTCTGCAAAAGCTGATGATTTAGTGAATGCAATTGCAAAACTAGAAGAAACATTTGCTGTTACTCATAAAGATGAACTTACACATGCTCAATATTATCGAGATATTGCAATTTCTGCAATGAATGCTGTTCGGGAAGCTGTTGATACTCTTGAAGTGATTGTTGAAGATGATCTTTGGACTCTTCCAAAATATCGAGAAATTCTTTTCTTGTCTTAATTTGAAGTGAAAAAAATAATTCCTAATTTTTTAAATTAGGAATTTCTTTTCTTGTTAAGAAAAAAAAAGGGGTAGTGTTTTTTCACTACCCCTTTTTTTTGTCTTCAGTTTCTAAGATATGTCTAATTTTTTATTAAATTATGAAAGAGGATTCTTTAAGAATTTCTCGGGCAATCTGTTTTTGTTCTTCTAAGATTTCTTGAAGGTCACTTGGAGTTGTAAGAACATTGGTAAGAACTGTTCTAAGAACAACAATATTTTGTGTATATCCTGCAGATTCTAATGTTGTTCGAGAGACAAAGCTTTTTCCAATCTCACGTTGTCTTTTTTGCAGTTCAACATTTAATAGGTTAAGTTTTTCATTTAATTGTTGAAGTTTTTCTAACTGATTGGTTCTTTTGTATCGAATTAATTGTTCTTGAATTTTTTGCGGTGTATAGCGATATGTTATAATACAAATTTCAGGTGTACTTGTTCTTTCAAAATCAGGATCATAATCTAACATATTTTTCATTGTTTCAGTTAATCGCATAGAATGCTGAAATAACTGGCTATATCCTTCCAATCCAAAAACTTTAAGTGCAAACCATAGTTTGAGAGAATTGAAACGACGAGAGCCTTCTAATGAAGTTTGTCCTAAATCAACAGAACCTTTTCTTAAAATATAATTTGCATTGTGTTTCAAAAGATTCAATGAATGTTGATCTTTTAAAATACAAACTCCGTGAGCTAACGGCAGATAAAAAAGTTTATGCCCATCTAAAACAACAGAATCAGCCTTTTCTATTCCTTTTAATCGATTGCGGTAGTGAGATAATAATAATGCTCCACCCCACGCAGCATCAACATGAAACCATATATTATGCTTTTTCGCTATTTTTGCTAAATCATCAAGCGGGTCGATATTTCCTGTTTCAGTTGTTCCTGCAACACCAATAATTGCAATAATTGCAATATTTTTTGACTTTAGTTCTTCAATTGTTTCTTCAAGAATTGCAAGATTGATTTGGTTATTTGAGTCAACAGGAACTGTCCTTACAGAAGATTCACCTAATCCTAGAACAGAGGCAGATTTCTTAATTGAGTAGTGAATACGTTGAGAGCCAACAATCACTGCATCAGAGTATCCAGATTTTTGCATTGCTCGAAGAATCCCGTCTTGTCTTGTTCCTGGGATTTTTTTTTCTTGTGCAATGGCAAGTGCTGTTAAATTTCCAAGAGTTCCACCACTAGTCATATTTCCAAGAGCAACAGATGCATTTTGGATATTTTTTTTATAAAATTCAGGTGGATTTTGGTAAATTAAATGATGCAACCATGCAAGATTCTGCCTTTCAACAAAAGAAGAGGATAAGGCTGTTTCAATCTTAACTTGGTTTTGATTGGTTGCTGCAATAAGAGCATCAGTAACAACAGAAAACCACGGAAGGGCTGTTGTCATATGTCCAATATATCGAGGATGACTAACTTGAACTGAATTATCGAGAATATTCTCTTTAAATTCAGCAAGAGTCTCATCAATACACTTTCCTTTTATTGGAATTTGAAAATCTGAAAATATTGTAGCAAGATCAGGTAGAGTAATATCAGCGTGAATTTTTCGATTTTCGTTGTTTTTCAGCCATTCTAAAGACAAGTTGGTGATAATATCACTCCAACGGTGAAATTCATCATCATTGCCTGGACCGACAAAATATTTGCGGCAGAGTTCGGCTAGCTGAGCTTTTTGTTGTTTTGCATTCATGGTATTAATCATTCAAAAAGAATCAAGCAAGTCGTTAGGTGGCTTTACATTGCATGGTTTTGTGTTATACTCAAGTGCTTTTTTGTGAATCTGGCTTTATCAGAAAATAAAGATTTTTTAATGACTAAAAAATAATCAGGGATTTGAATATTAAAGAAAAATGATAAAAAAATAGTCAATAATTAGAGTGTATATTGTTTTTTTATGTTAAAATATTGAAATTATTGAATAAAAAATTTGGCATGACTTATGAAACTCTAAGTGAGAACCTGATTTTGAAAGAATGATTATATCCCAAATAAAATGATTTTTTGTTTAATGTCTGTAGTTAAAATATTTTAACCTAGAATTAAGAAGGTAGAATGAAAAAAGTTGAAGCTATTATTAAACCTTTTAAACTTGATGAAGTAAAAGAGGCTCTTGAAAAACTTGAAGTTTTTGGAATGACTGTTTCTGAAGTTAAAGGTTTTGGTCATCAAAAAGGGCATACAGAGTTATATCGTGGTGCTGAATATCAAGTTGATTTTGTTCCAAAAATCAAAATTGAAATGGTAATTGAAGACTCTGCTGTAGAAAAAGTAGTTGATGCTATTTCTTCTGCTGCAAAAACAGGAAAAATTGGAGATGGAAAAATCTTTGTTTACTCAATTGAAGAGACAATCCGAATCCGAACTGGTGAACGAGGACCATCAGCAGTATAAATTACTTTGATTAGAATTTATTTTCTAATGTGTTATAAAGAGCAGTTTTTCATTTTGATAGAATGAAAAACTGCTTTTTTTTTGTAATTTTTTTAAAAAAAAGCACTTTAATTCTTTTTTTTCTATTGATCTATTTAGCTTGTTGTAAAATTCTTGTTTTTCTAAATTCTTCTGGTTATATTCGAGAAAACAGAAAATCTTGAACTAAAAACAATATTTTAAGGGGATTTATGTACGGAACAGAATATTATTCTTCAGCAGTTGCAGAAGCACCTGTTGAAGAACGAATGGCCTTTTTAAAAAAGGTTTATGGGTTGCTTGCAATTAGTCTTATGACTGCTGCTAGTGCAGCGTGGATTAGTTCAACAAATGAAGCTTTTATGGCACTTTTAAGAACTCCTGTTTACTGGGGATTTGTAATTCTTGAATTTGTTGCAATCTTTTTTGCAATGTGGGCTAGAAAGAAGAAAAACTTAGGAATGATTGCTCTTTTTAGTGTTACAATCCTTAGTGGAATTACAATTACACCAATTGTTGCTAGATCCTCTGCTGGAACAGTAGTAGATGCTTTTACATTAACAGCATTAATTTTTGTAAGTTTATCAGCATATGCAATTTATTCCAAAAAAGATTTTTCTTTTATGGGTGGGATGCTAGGTGTTGGACTGATCATTGTAATTGTTGCAGGAATACTGAATATCTTTTTTAGAAGTCCAATTGGAAGTTTGATGATTTCAGGTGCATCAGCATTTTTATTTAGCGGATTTATTCTTTATGATACATCGAATATTATGCGGGAATATCCAACTGATGAATATGTGATGGCAACACTTTCATTATATTTGAATATTTTAAACCTATTTCTTGCGTTGTTACGGATTCTAGGTTTTTTAAGTGATGATTAGGAAGGTTTAGCTTCTTATTTTGTTTGAATTCCTAGCATAATGCTAGGAACTATTTGGAAGAAATTACTTACTTACTCCATCAAGAAAGAGGTAGTTCTTTAAATTTCTTAGTTTCTTGATATTAATTTGTTCTTGTAGTGACCATACTTTTTTTGTTAATTCCATATATTCTTTGACTTCAATTCCCATAGGAGATGTTTTTAAGCTTTCAAAATTTTCTTGATAGATTTTAAAAAGCTGATCAAAGAATACTTTGCTCCCCTGTGTATCTCCAATATAAACACTGATTGCTGTAAGCAAATACAGAACTCGACTTAACTTTGAAATATTTGGTTTTAAGTCTAACAATTTCTTTAAGAAAGAAAATGCAGCTTTCAAATATTTTAATTCACGTTGAATATTTAATTGAATTTTTGCTAAGAGAGCAGCTTTAAATGAATACTCAACAATTTTGTCTAATTCATCTTCAAACTTTATAGGATCATAACCGTAAAGAGCATTTGAAGTGAAAATAGCTAAATCAAAAGAGGTAATTGCTTGTTCAATACTACGCTCTGTTGAGTAAAATGATTTAGGAAGTTCCCCAATCAAACTCATTTTATCAAGCTTTTTGAATAGGTAACCTTTTAATTCAGGCTCTTCTAATCGATTATCTAGAGGGGTAAATGATTGATGGAAGTACTCTAGTCGATTGGATGCAAAATAAGTCTTTGGGCAAACAAACACTTCAAATTTCAAATAATTACATAAATCATACCCTTTTTTAGGACGAGTATACTCATTAATTAAAAAAAGATCTTTGGTAATATACTGACTATTTGGTTTTAGTAAATAGATTGGAAATTGAGGAGCATTTGGATCACTTGAAGAACTTACTTCAATTCGAGTAAGTACATTATTTTCATGTGAGATTGTAGTTTCTTCTTGAGATTCTTTTGAACTTTGAAAAAATTGTTCAGATTCAAAACAAGCTTCAATAAAAAATGGACCAAATTTAGTTTGAAAAGGAATATTGATTGTAGGTCCATTAATATGATGCTCTAAAAGATGTTCTTCTCCCATTAATGTTCTTGGGATTCCAGCAGAAAATTGAAAACCTAGTTCTGCAAGTTCTCTTCGTGCTTCTCCACTCACCATATTACACATTTCACCAACAAGATCGAGTACATCCTGATCAATTGATTTAAATGTTTCCCCTAACATATTATCAGCAATTCCTAGAACACAGTCTTTACTAAAGCTAATTGCGACACTTCCTTGCGTTCCACCTGTTAAATTAATAAGAGCTGATACATCACCAAGTGCAGCATTTTCTTTTTTAATTACAGGTTTTCCTACTTTAGAATCGAGAAAAGCCATTGTTTTAAGGACTTTTCGGGTCGAATTAATGAATGGGTTTATATATTCAACTCTCATTCGTTCTTCACCATGAAGAAAAAGGGTTTAATTGATTAAGTTAGTTCTAAAAATTAATTGAATCCAAGCTCTTCTAATAATTCGTCAATACTATCTTGATTAAAACGTTTTTCTGATGCTGTAGGTAAAGGACCTTGAAGTTCTTCTTTTACCTGTTCTGTTGCTTTTATTTTTGGATTAAAGCGTTTTAACAAATCAACTAATTTATCTTCTGTATCATTAATCAAACTGATAATTCTTTTAATTACTTGACCTGTAAGATCTTGATAATCCTGAGCAATGAGCACATCTGTTAAAGTGATTTGGTATTGATCGTTTTTTTCTTTTTCTTTTTCTAAATATTGCTGAACTTCTTGAAATATTTCTTTATAACTAGAGTTTGTCTCTTGTTCTAGTAAATTTTGAACTTTTTCTTCTAAGGCATTTCGAACAGGAACTAACTCATCTAATGAATTTAGCATAACTTCAGAAAGATCCATTGTCCGATGAGCTGCACGATCTGTCATCTCAAGAATATGAGTGAGACGCTCAGTAGCATCCTGCATATCAAGAGTATGAATACTCTTAATTTGTCCTGTAATATCAATTTCTAGTTTTTTACGACAATCAAATAATTGACGTACAACTGAACCAAGTTCACTGAATAAAGCATTTCTATCAATTTCTATAGAGATCTCTTGTTCTATTTTTTCTACATCTTCAATATTTCCTTCTAACAGTTGTTTTAGTAGAGGTTCAATATTGGTAATAACCTGAGATAATGCAGAGTACTCAGAGCTTTCTTTATCTAGTGATTCAAGTAAGTTAGATAGAGATTGGATATGTGAAACAATAATATCAATAGCCATAACTTAAAAGTGAGATACTCTACAATTAATCCTAAAAATTCCTACAAATAGTCAAAGATGCAGTTGTTGTTATAAGTTGCATCCTTTTTAATTCTCTACTTCTACAATGCTTGTGGAAAGGTATCAAGGACAATTTGAATATCATTCCGAAGTTCTGACTCAAATTCTAAGTATTCATTTGTTGTTGGATGAACAAATCCTAAAACTTTCGCATGAAGTGCTTGTCCTTGAAACGATTTTAAATGTTGAACTTGCTCTGTTGTAAATATTCTTTGGTAATTTCGATATTTACCATAAAGGTCGTCTCCAACAATTGGGTGTCCAATTGATGCCATATGTACCCTGATTTGATGAGTACGGCCTGTCTCTAGTTTACATTTAACAAGCGTCAATTTTTGAAATCGTTGTAAAACTTTCCAATGAGTAACAGCAATTTTTCCATTTTTAACAATAGCTCTTTTTTTTCTATGAACTGGATGTCTACCTAAAGGCTCATTAATTTTTCCTATTTCAGACTCTAACTCTCCCCATACAAGAGTATAGTACACTCGATGAGTAGAGTGATCAGCAAATTGCTGGGCTAATTTTTCATGTGCAGCATTATTTTTAGCAACAACTAGAATTCCTGAAGTTTCTTTATCAATTCGATGAACAATTCCAGGTCGTAATGAATCATTATTTGTGGAAAGGCTCTGAGTATGATGTAGTAAATAGTTTACTAGGGTATCTTCATAGTGGCCAGGTGCAGGGTGAACAACCATTCCTGTTGGTTTATGAACAACAATTAGATCATCATCTTCATAACGAATATCTAATTTATATGGAACTGCTTTGATTGATGTTTCATAAGGTAGGTTTGTAGTATATGAAATAGTATCACCAATCTTAACAATTCTTTTTGGAGCTACTTTTTCACTAGAATCATTAACTAAAACTTGGTCTTTTTTGATAATTTTAAGAGCTTCATTTCTAGAATTTACATCTTCTTGTTGGCTAAGAACTACATCTAAACGCTTGCCTACAAGACTTTCATCAATGGAAAATGTATTCATTAGGAATTGCCGAGTTGTCAGAAAGGTTGAAATCACGTTTCTAAATATAATCCCTAAATAATCTTAGTAAAAATTAAAGATTATCTAGGAACCTTTTTTTCAAAACTTCATTATTATAACGAAATGGTTTTGTTATAGCTCAAAAATCTCATATTGTTCCATATGAAATTTTTCAGATGTTCTTAATGTAATGCTACCTTTCAATGCTTTTTCCATAGATTTAAAAGTCTTAAGCTCAACTGTTTCAATATAATCTGCAATATCAGGGTGAACTCCTAATAGAACTCGTTGAGGAGGATTTATTTGTCGTGAAATTCGGTGAATATCTCGATAAATTTCATAAACAGTTGTAGCAGGAGATTTGATTCTTCCAGTTCCATCACAGTAAGGGCATGTAGTACATAGAAAACGAGTTAAGTTTTCACGACTACGTTTTCTTGTCATTTCAACAAGGCCAATTTCAGAAATAGCTAGAATTTTCGATCGAGCTTTATCTTTTTTGAGTTCTTCTTTTAATACTTGGTAAACTCGGCTTCGATTATCAAGTATTTCCATATCAATGAAATCAATAATAATGATTCCACCCATATCTCTGAGTTTTAATTGATAAACTAACTCAATCGCAGATTCTAGGTTTGTTTGAAGAATTGTTTCTTCATGATTATCAGAACCTGTAAATTTTCCAGTATTAACATCAATTGATGTTAATGCTTCTGATTGATCAATTACAAGGTAACCACCTGATTTTAACCAAACCTTGCGACTTAATGCTCGATCAATTGCTTGATTAATACCATAAGAGTCGAAGATATTTTCATTCTTTTTAAAAACTCGTAGTTGAGTTGTTGTGTTTGGTAGGTAGGTTTCGATGTAGTTTTTTACTTTTTGGTACTCATTGTAGTCATCAATTACCAAGCGATCGACTTCACCTGATAAGGAATCACGAATTGTCCGAAATGTAAGGTTCAAATCTTCATAAACAACACTTCCAGGGGTAGTTGTTTGAAAATTTTTATCAATTTGTTGCCATGTATTGATGAGATAATCGATATCTCCTTTAAATTCGTCCTCTGAACGCCGTGATGCGACTGTTCGAACAATAAATCCTGAATTTGCAGGTTTTAATTTATTCACAATTTGCTTTAAGCGGTTTCGCTCTTTCTCATCATGAATTTGCCGAGAGACTCCCACATTATTCATATAGGGCATGTACACCAGATTTCGTCCTGGTAGTGAGATATTGCAAGTTACACGAGCACCTTTGGTTCCTATAGGCCCTTTGGATACTTGAACAAGAAGCTCATCACCTTCTTTAATTAGGTCTTTAATATTTGGACGTTTGTTACGAGCAGATTTTCTTCCTTTCTCATAATCTTCGATGAGTTCAGGGTTTTTCTCTCGATCAATCCGAATATCATCAACATAAAGAAAGGCAGCCTTTAAAAGTCCAATATCAACAAACGCAGACTCCATACCTGGTAAAACTTTTAAAACTTTTCCTTTAAAAATATTTCCAACTACACTTTTGTCTTTACTACGTTCATAAAAAATTTCAGTAAGTAGCTTGTTTTCTAAAATAGCCACACGGATTTCTTGCTCCATATGGTTAATTATAATTTCTTTGACCATTAGTTTTTGATTGTAACTTAAAACCACACTCATTTAAATAGCTCTTAATTAATCACAAGAATATTCTTTGTTTTGGGAATAGAGCTGTTTGAGTAGAGTACACTAAACTAAGAAACCATGAGGTGGAGATAAAAGCTGTTTTGGGTGGCTTTTAAAATGGTATTTGCAGTGTTTAGTTTACTATTGATGAGCCTGATTAAGGTTGATTAATTAATGTCCTTATATAAATGATGTCAAATATCGTTAAAAACGATCGTACTTAAACAAAGTTGTTCAGATAACCTAGTTAAGAGTATCGAGTAGGCTATATTTTTTTAATTTGATATGCAACAGCCAATCGGTGAGGATAACTTTTTTAAAATGTGTAAGCAACAATACTGTTATTTACGGGCTTTTTTAGTGTATAGTAGTCTTTATTGTTTTTTAGGGAAAAAGAATGAAATTTATTATTGACATAGTAGATCTCCATCTCTAGAACTCGTCTCCGTTACTTCGCATTAGCGGGTTCATCCCAGCTTTTGGAAGTGGCAAGTGAGGTCAAAACTCAAAAACTTTTGA
>JBNMNM010000008.1:0-28600 GCA_051275585.1 bacterium
CTTTCCTAATAGCAAGGTAAACTGACCTTTTTCTAAGGTGAGAGAGGCATTTTTAAGAACTTGAGTATATCCAAATTTTTTAGAAATATTCTTTGCTTCTAAAATTGTGGTAAAACTGTTTGCTGTTTGCATTCAGCTTTTAGTATAAAGTAGGTTGAGTAACATTATTTTTGATTCAAAAATTAGAGAAATCCTAGGGCAGGTCTTTAGGAAAAGCAAGTAAAGTTACAAAAAACAAGAAGTCAAAAAATAATGGTAGCTATTTTTGAAAAAAATTGATTATATTCTTCATACTTATTTGCAAGTATCAGGAAAATTTTACTAAAAAAAAGGGTTGTATATTAATCTATTAGTAATTGTTTTCTTATTAAAATAACGAAAGCAACTTATATTGAAACATGATTTTCAAAAGTGAAATTTTATTTTTGAAGCAGAAATTGTCTAACATGTTTATCTCAAGTATTTATAGAGTTAAGTTAACTCTTATATTTACAGTGGATTTTTCAGTTGACAGCTTGATTCTACACCAAATATGGTTCCTTTTAAATAAGAATTCTGCCTGTAGAAAAGACAATAATTTATTAGAACTATTCTAAAACTGAATGTTTAGATAGTACAGAGTGATTGGAAAACAAGACATGGGAATGATGTTTTATGTTGATAAACTCTGTTTGTATTAGATTTAGTTGTTTGATATACATTTCCGCCATATAAAATATAATAGATCAAGAGGAGGTTATGTCCAACGGTATCCCAAAAGGACCTAACGTTTTTCATCCAGAAAAGCCTGGAGCAGTAGGTTCAAGAAATAGTGTAAATCGAAGTGGACGTGACGAGTATGCAGAAGCACAGACATTAATTGATGAGGAAGTTGATAAAGTCCTTAATCATGTTTCAGCAAAACTTCCACCAGAAGCTTTAGAAAAACTCCATGTTGGAGGAACATTAAAGGATATTTTACATAATTACTTTAATCAAAGCTTCCAAAACATGTTCAATCGATATCTCACTACGGTTGAAGATGAAATGTCGAAAAAGTTTAGAGATCTTCTTGATAAAGATGAATTTCAAAACTTAAATCGATACTCTCCTCGAGAAATAGGCGATTTATTAGAAGAAATAGGCGGAACGGATAAATTTAATACAGGTGAAGTTGAAAAATCAATGGTCAACATTTTTGGTCATGCTCAAGGGCATATCCAACGTGGAATGTATGATCTTGAGATGTTGACGAACAATATTTTACGTCAAAAAGTTGATGTTGGTGCTTTTGTTCGTGGGGAAATCACTTACGCTGTTGTTAAATGTTCCTTCCGAAACAACTCTTATAAGCCTGAAGCTGTTAGTGATATTCGATTAATTATCAATGTATTAGATGATGAGTTAATTAGTCCAGTGTACCACTATCAAGTTGCAATTGAATCCATCATTAAAGATATTGTATCAGATCATATCTTTAATCTTGTTGATCGTGAAGTTGAAAAAATTAGCGAACAACTTATGGATGAAGGTCAAGATTCCTTGATGGAAGGTGAAGAAGTTTTTGAAAAATTCCGAAGTCTAGAACAATTTATGGATCATGGAGAACTTACTCCAGAGTCAGGCCAATATACTTTTGTTGATTATTATGTATATGAGGCTATTAACGGAATTTCAGCAGAAATTGATATTTCAGATTTTGATGCTCTTGGTTTTCGAGAAAACATCAAACGAGTTGTTGATGTTGAAAATCTACGAAATCGAGGGTACAACACAGCAGTTAATGCTTTAACTGGAATTCTTGATACTTCTCGAATGGGGTATCAACATATTGAGAATTATAAAAATGCACGTGAAATTATAATTCGAGAATATGAAGACACAAATGTATATGCATTGCCTGATGAGCGTTATTCAATCAAACTCTCTTATTATGATGACTTAATGCTTCGAGAGTTAAGAAATGCATATAGTAGTCAGGTTTATGAGTTTGATCGAGAAATTGATAAGTTGTGGGATGTAGCTGATAAGATTTTCAAAAATAATAAAAAAGAAAAAAACTTAGTCGACTTTGATGATGTGGCTGAAGCCGTTCTTGGTAAAAATAATAAATCTTCGAAAAAGCAAGGTTGGTTCTCTAGTAATGAAGAATTGATTGTTGATGAGGAAGAAAAAGAAGATGAAAAACTTTGGGATGAGGTTACATTTATTACTCCTAAAGAAACTGATATGGAATCAATGAATGCTACTTTTTCTGCAAAACGAGAAAGTTTGTTGAAGAAGCTTCATATCATTGAAACAAAAATGTATGAACTGTTTGGAACTCAGAATCCAACTGAGAGAATTATTCTTGAACAACGATTAAATTTTCTTAGAGATAAATTTGTTGAGTTTAATGCTGGATTCAATCCATTTCATGTTCAGCCAGGTCTTCTTCTTGAGGTTCAAATCTCTACGATTAAGAGAAGGCAAACTACAATGGATGGAATGAGTAATGTTCTTAATGAGTTTCTTTCTGGAATTTCCAAAGGCTTTTCAGACAAAGCCTTCACAGGTTACTCAAGAAGACGTTCAACTATAAAAACTGATCTTGAAGAAGAATTCCAAAATGTCTTTGATGAAGGAACTGAGGAATCTGCTTTTGCTGAAGGTGAGTTAACAGGTGTAGCTGAATTAGATTAAAAAATGTCATTAAAAACTTCTAAAAAGTCTTCTTTAGAGGGCACATGTTAAATGAATATATGGGGCTGAGCACAAGAGCTGGCTTTAATCGTTCTCTTGGACATTTTCGAGTTGTTTCAGAAACTCTAAGTATGCTCAAGGATGGGATTAATCTTTCTGATATTGTTGAAGAATTGGAAAATGAAAAGTTGATTCGGAAGGTTCAAGTTCCTGCATTATTGAATTCTGTATTAGTTGAAAAATTTGAATATAGTACAATCTCTTTTAATCTAAAGAGATATGTTCCAGATTATAAAGAGATTTCTCAGATTGTAAAAAACTGGAATAACTTTGATATTACAATTGCATATCATCATCCACAGTTAGGGATTACATTAATTAATCCTCAAAATGATGAGCATTGGAAAGTAGCTGGAGACTTTGGAGCTGAAGAGTTAGTTGTAATTTATACTCGTGCTTTTCATAAAAAAGATGAAACAAAAGAAGGTCGTTTGTTAGTTAATCTAAAAGATATTTTTGAAGGAACAACAACAGCAAGTCCTGCTGAATATTGTGATCCTACAAAAATTTATCGTCCTCCTTTTGAAGAGGATGAAGTTATTCCTGTAAAAGAAACAAATGATACAGAGTTTGTTCAAGGGGGTTCGAAAAAAAGTAAGTCGAAACCACTAGAAAAACGAAAAATGACTCCTAAATACAGTTGTCAAGTAACAAATGAGCTTTTCCATAATGGAAATGTTGAGGCTTGGAAAAATATAATTGAAAGCTACGCATTAAAATACCCAGAATTAGAAGTTTATGTATTTCATGATGGAAAGCGAGTGAATAATCTTAATTCTCTATTTAAATGGGGTAAGGTTAAACACGGAGATGCAATCCTATTTTCAATTGTTGGTGAAAACTTTAAAGATGTTTCCAAGTTACAACGTTACCTTTTTGAAGGGGCAAGTAGTCGCTATGAAACATTTCTCAAGAAAGATGTGAACAAACCGTTAAACCTCTTCTAAGAAAAGCTCATGAGCCAAGTATATTTATTTAATAGAGATTCTTATATTGAAGAAGGCAATCTTAAAGATACAATAGGTATCCGAGGGGTTGATGCAATGGGGTTAGCAGCTCTTTCTTTGCCTCTTGCACCAGGTTTTGTTTTTGATCATAACGCTGTTCTCGATATGTCCGAAGATACTTTGGTTCGGGGTATTAAAAAAGGAATTGCAAGTATTGAAAATAAAACTAAAAAGGTATTTGGCGGTAGTAAGTTTCCTTTAACTGTAAAGGTTGTAGTTTCTCCTAGCATTCAAATTGAATCAATTAAGTCGATTCATAATGTTGGGTTAAATAATAAAACAACTGAAAGTTTTGCTCAGCTTTGTGGTGAAGATTTTGCTTATGGTGAATATAAGCACCTGATTGAAGAAATGGCCACTCGCTTTCTTGATGTTCAAGGAGTGACTTTTCAACTTACAGAAAAGGCTCTGTCTTCATTTGAAGAAAGAAAGGTACCTGAAGTTGTTCGAACAGCATTAAAAGATTTTACACAACAGGAAGCAATTTCAGAAAAAGAATTTTTAGAAAATTTGACTAGTACAATTGGTGAAAATGCTGTTGTTCTTTATCAAACACAGATTTTAAGACATGCATACAACAATATTTTTCAAAAAATAGCACAACAATTTGAAGGAAAATCAAATAGAGAAATTTGTGCATATTATCTTGATAATCTAGTTCCTGATTTCCCTCAAGATCCACATATGCAACTTGCCGTTATTGTTGCAGAAATGAGAAATCAATATTTAGATGATCCTCATAATGAAGGGATTTCAGCAGGTGTGCTGATCCAGATGATGACTTATGGGAATTTAGGGGATGATTCTTATAACGGAAGCTATTTTTCTCGAAATATTGTTACTGGGAATGACCTTCTTTCAGGCTATTTTGGTGAAAATCAGTTTTGGACTCATAAAGAAGAAGCAACAGATATTAATCTAATTGATCCAAAATATTTAAAACAGTTTCAAGAAATTGCAACAATATTAGAAGAAAAATTTCTTGAGATTCGTGAGGTCAAGTTTGCAATTGAACGAGGTGTTGTTTGGGTTGTTGAACAAAAAGCTGTTCCTCAAAAATCAACTCGTGCGGAATTAAAAACTTATCTTGATTTAAATAAACGAAAGATTATTAAAGATGAAGATATTGTAAATAATATTCCTCCAAAGCAGTTAAATGATTTATTGCATCCAATTGTTGATAAAGAGAGTTCCTCTGTAAATCAACAAATTAAGGGTGGAATTGCGGGTTCTCCAGGTGCTGCTGTTGGTCGAGTTTATTTTACAACAGAAAGATTTTTAGATGCATATCGAGACGCTCAAATTGCAGGTAAAGATACAAACCTAATTATTGCAATGGAAGCCACTTACGCAGGTGATGTTCAAGCAATTGAAATTGGGCAAGGAGTAATTTCTAGTGAAGGTGGATATTCTTCACATGCACCTGTTGTTGCACGAAGTTTAGGGAAAGCCGCAATGATCAACCCAAATATTGAATTTGGGAAAGATTATATGATTATTGAAGGTGTTCGTGTTGAAGAAGGTGACTATATTACTATGGAAGTACCAACTTACGAAGATCCTATCATTTATTTAGGAAAAGTAGACTTGGTCTATCCAAATATTGAAGAAAATGGTTTGCAAGATTTTATGGAAATAGCAAAAAAGTTTACTGCTAATTTTCATATTCGAACCAATGTAGATAGTCCAAATGATGCAAAAGTTGCAAAGAAATTAGGTGCTACAGGAATTGGACTTTGTCGAACAGAGCACATGTTTTTCCAACCTGAAAGAATTAATATATTTCGGGAGCTATTAATTGCATCTACCTTAGAAGAGCGATTACTTGTATTGGAAAAATTAAAACCAATGCAACAAACTGATTTTGAGGGCTTATTTGAAGTAATGGAAGGTGAGTCTGTAACAATTCGTTTACTAGATGCTCCTTTACATGAATTTCTGCCACAACCTGATCAGTTAGATAAAACGTTAGAATATTTTGAAGCACAAGGTTTAGCTCTTAGTAAAGATGAAATGACTGCTCGTCTTGAAAGGTTAAAAGAAACCAATCCAATGTTGGGGCATCGAGGATGCCGTGTAGCTATTTCTTATCCAGAAATTTATGAAATGCAGGTAACTGCTGTTCTTGAAGCTGCATACAACACAATAGTAAATAAAAAAATTAATGTTTATCCTGAAATTATGATTCCGATTGTAATGAATGATGATGAAGTCAAGTTCATTAAAAATGGTCGGGATATTGAAGGAATGCGTATTAAAGGGATTCGAGGCGTAGTTCAGGATTTATGTGATAAATATGGAGTGAAAAAACTTCCATTTGAGTACAAAGTAGGAGCAATGATTGAACTTCCTGCAGCGGCTCTTTCTGCTGGTCATATTTCAAAACAAGCAGAATTCTTTAGTTTTGGTACTAATGATTTAACTCAAACAACATGTGGTATATCAAGGGATGATATTAATTCCTTTTTACCTGCATATACCAAATTTGATATTTTTAGAAATAATCCATTTGAAGTTCTTACAACTCCTGTAAAAGAGTTAATTGCAATGGCTACTCAAACAGGACGAATTGTTCGACCTGATTTGAAAGTTGGATTATGTGGTGAGCACGGAGCAGTTCCTGAAAATATTAGTTTTTGTATTGATACGGGACTTGATTATGTTTCTTGTTCTCCCTATGGAGTACCAATTGCGACACTAGCGGTTGCACAATATAATCTTTCAAAAAAGAATAGAAAGTAAAATAATTTGCAATATCAAAAAGCCCTTGTTAAATAAATGGCTTAAATCTTTTGATATTTGAATATTTCACTAAATTTTTGACTAAAATTTCGGATATAGAGGGAGTGTAAGGATGGCTCGCGATACAGTTACTAGAGGACCAAATTTCGTTCATCCAGAGAAGCCTAGTGCAGTTGGTTCTCGAAATAGTGTGAATCGAAATGAGCGTGACGAATATAAAGAAGCAAAAGCAATTATTGATGAGGAAGTAGATAAAATCCTTAATCATATTCATGCAAAGCTTCCCCCAGAAGTTTTAGAGCAATTAGATGTAATGGGTTCCATTAAGTCTAAACTCCATAATTATTTCAATCAAGACTTCCAAAATATGCTTAATCGCTATTTAGTTACAATGGAAGATGAATTATCGAAGAAATTTCGAGACTTGGTTGATAAAGAAGAATATCGTGCTTTAAACCGCTATACTCCCAGGGAAATTTCGGAAGTTTTAGATCGAGTTGGCGGAAGCGATAAGTTTAATACTGCTGAAGTTGAAAAGTCTGTAGTGAACATGTATGGTCACTTGCAAGGACATATTCAACGTGGAATTAATGAATTAGAAACTCATACTAATTCACTTTTGCGGGAAAAATCGGACGTAGGAGCTTTCGTTCGAGGTGAAAATGCTTATGCAATTATTAAGTGTTCTTTCCAAGATAATTATAAGAAACCAAAAACAGTTGTTAATTTAAAGCTTTCTATTAATGTTCTAGACTCTGAATTGATTAGTCCCCTGTACCATTATCAGGTACCTGTAGAATCAATTATTAAAGATTTAGTTGCTAAGCATATTCATGAGTTAGTTGATAAAGAACTTACTGAGCTTAATACAAGCATGATTGACTCTGGAAAAGAAGAGCTTAGTGATGCAGAAAATATTTTTGAACGATTTAGAGTTCTAGATAATTATGTAACTGACGATGAAGATGAAACTTCAAAACGTTATCAGTTCGTAAGTAAAAATTTCTTAAGTGCTGTAGAAGGTCTTCAAGCAGAAATTGACTCTACAAATTATGATGCTCTCAATATTCGAGAAAACATCAAGAAGATTATTGACTCAGAAAATATTCGAAATCGAGGTTTTAATACTGCAGTAAATACTTTAACTGCAATCCTTGATACGAGTAAAATGGGTTATCAACATATTGAGAATTACAAGAATGCTCGTGAAGCAATCATTCGTGAGTATGAAGAAGAAGATCCAGCTAAACTTCCAGATGAGCGATATAATATTCGGTTGATTTATTATGATGCTGATCAATTACGCTCAATGAGAAGTGCTTATACAGTTCAATTACAAGAATTAGAAAAGCAGATCATGCGACTTTGGGCTGTAATTGATGGAATTTATTGCGAAGATCGAGACGATAACGATTACGATGACTGGGATACTCTTTCTAAACGACTTCTTTCAAAACCAGAAAAAGAGAAAAAAGGTGGTTGGTTCTCTTCTGCAGATGAAGAAGAAGATGAAACTGAAGAGAAAGAAAAAGATAAACTTTGGAATGAAGTTTCTTATGTTGATCCAAAAGCAACTCATGTTACAGAAGCGAATCCTACAAGTGAATCAAAAGTTCAGGATTTAGAAGCTCGTTTCCCCATTTTGGAAAAGCAACTTCAACAAATTTTCAAAAACAACTATCCAGATAAGCGGATTGTCGTTGAAAAACGGTTGAGTTTCTTACAAAGCAAATTTGATGAATTTGTTGCGAAGATTAACCCTTACCATATCCAACCTGGACTTGTTCTTGATGTTGATATTGTTAGTATCAAGCGAAAAAGAACAACAATGATGAGTATGGCAAATGTACTTAACGAATTCCTATTCTCAATTTCTAAAGGATTCGCTGATGCAGCATTCGCAGGATTTACTCGAAGACGTTCAACTGCTCGAAATGATATTGCACAAACTTTTACTGACTCAAGTGAAGTTTAGTCATATTTAAAAAAAGCCTGCATTAATATGCAGGCTTTTTTTTTATGTTCGATATGGTTTATAGTAGTAGTTATTATTCTTGCCTACACTCCAGTCAATTAGTTATTCCCTCTTACCTTTAATTTTCAGTTCATCTGTGTGTATCAATCCCTAATTTGATGATGTATATTCTAGAATTTGAAAAGCCAATTATTGAGCTAAGAACAAAGATTGAAGAACTTAAAAAACTTCTCAAACAAGAAGATATTCAGTTAGAAGAGGAGTTAGAAAAGTTAGAAATGAAAGCTAATCAATTAGAACAAGAAACTTATTCTAAGTTGGATAGTTGGGAAAAAACACAACTAAGCAGACATCCTAAAAGACCTTATACTCTTGATATTATCAAACATTGTTTCACTGACTTCCAAGAATTGCATGGTGATCGAGGATTTAGAGATGATCCATCAATTGTGGCAGGTTTTGCATACTTGAACAAAAAGCCCATTATGGTAATTGGTCATCAAAAAGGAAGAAATACTACTGAGAATGTCCACAGAAACTTTGGTATGACTCATCCTGAAGGATATCGAAAAGCTCTTCGTTTAATGAAGCTTGCAGATAAATTTGGTGTTCCGATTTTAACTTTGATTGATACTCCTGGTGCTTACCCTGGTATTGGAGCTGAAGAACGAGGACAATCAGAAGCTATTGCTGTAAATTTACGTGAAATGGCAGCATTAGAAGTTCCAGTTGTTTCAATGATTATTGGTGAAGGTGGAAGTGGCGGTGCTCTTGCTTTAGGTGTAGCAAATCGAGTTTTGATGTTAGAGCATTCTATTTACTCTGTAATTTCACCAGAAGGTTGTGCTGGAATTTTATGGGGAGATGGAACTCGTGCAAAAGAAGCAGCAAAATCGTTACGTTATACATCAGAAGACTTAATTGAATTTGAAATTATTGATGAAATTGTAACTGAGCCAATTGGTGGTGCCCATCATAAGCCAATTGAGGCAATGAATAATATTAAGAAAGTTGTTGCAAAACATTTTCAGCAACTTCAGAAACTTACAAAAAAGGCATTAATTGAAGATCGTTATGAACGATTTCGTAAAATTGGTGCCTTCTCTGAAAGTGTATAATTAATCGGCTAAAAAAGTAATATTATGAGTATTTCTAATATTTATGTAACTGCTGAAAAAATCTATTACCATTTACCACAAAGCCCATCACATTCAATTGATTTATTAACTCTTGAAATTGGTTCAAAATCACTATTTGAAACTTTAGAAATAGTGACTGAAGAATTAAGTGGAAATCGAGTTAATTTTATCTTAGATCATAGCTATACACAAAGCCGTTTTTTTACTCTTCCAGCACAAAATAAAGCAAAAATTAAACAGATTTTAGCTTTTGAATTAGGAAATACTTTATTAGAAGAGTCAGGAGATTTTTCATTTGATTTTCAATTTCAGAAATTCAATGAAACTTCTCAAATTTGTGCATATAGTCTTTCAAATAAATTGAAGAATCAGTTTGTGCAACTTCAAAAAGATCATCAATTAGAAATTTTGCATATTTATTCTTTAACTAATTTGATGAATGCTTTGAATGTTCATAATGAGAATCTTCCAAAAAATGGTATTTTTCTAGATTGTTACGAAGCATCTGCAAAAATTTTTCTTTATAAAAATTCATTTTTAAGTGGTTTTTCTGAAATTCATTTACCAATTCACTCAGAAAACTCAAACCAACAAATTCAAAGTTTATTAAATCAAAGAATTTCTTCAATCCAATTTGAAGAGGATATTGATGAGGTTATTTTTGATACTCAGCTTGAAGATATTATGACTTACTCTTCAACAAATGGAGTAGACTTAAAAAGTGTTCCATTGGTATCAAACCATCAATTTTTATTAGATTTAAATAGTGCTATTCTTAATAGAACTCTAAAAGGAGTAATCAATTTATTTAAAGTCGAAAATCCGATTTTTGTAGAAGTTGTAAAAAATAAAAAATCATTGGTTACTAGTTTAGGACTTACATTTATTTTACTTCTTTTTTATATATTTGGTGTTAGTTACAATATAATCAGTGAAAGTCAAAAATTTTCTCAGGTACAAAATAAATATCAACAATTAATTCAAGAAAATTTACCTGCTGGTATTTCAAAAGCAAATGCTTTGTATATTCTAGAGGAACAAGCAAAAAAATTAAGGATCCGTTGGAAAGAGCAAGAAAAGTTTTCATATCGAACTTATGCAAAAACAACAGTTTTTCAACAAATATCATCTTTAAAAAAAGATGCTAAAGATTTGATTGTTCGAGAGATTATTATTAATCAGAAGAATATCTATTTTAAAGGAACAGTTAGTTCGCCTGTTGAATTTACAAAATTGTTAAAAAGTACTAAAAAAATGTATAAAAAGACTCATCTTGTAAAACAAAGACAAACACAAGATAAGCAGCAAAAAATCAATTTTACCTTTGCTATCGAAAAAATTTAATCTATTAAAATAGTGAATCCATTCTCCTTTTTTGAAACATTAACACAAAGAGAAAAAAACTTATTGTTAATGGCAATTTGTTTTCTTTTACCAGCAATATTGTTTCAAGGAATCTTTATTCCTATTCAAAATTATCAAAAAAAATTATCTCATAAGACTCAACGAATAGAAACAAAGATTAAAAAAATTCAACTTGCAACTCAAGAAATAAAATATCTACAAATTAGAGTTAGAGATACTGTAATTCCTCTAGAAGGAAAGATAAATCGGTTACTGCAAAATTTAAAATTACGTGGACACTCTCAAATGAGTGCTGGTTCAAGAACTCAAGGTCTCCAAAAAGTAATTTTACGAATGGATGAATTAACATTGCATGAAATTTCTCAAGTTATTTTTTCTCTTGAAAATCATCTTCCTGCAATTCGGGTTTCTCGTTTAGAAATGAAACCATCATTTAAAAATATTCAATTGATGCAAGTTGCTATGATTCTAACGAGCAGATGAAAAAAATTCTTATAACAACCCTGATTTTAATTTTTATTCTGATTACATTTATTCTTTCGTTTTGGTCTCATTTGTCTTCTGAAAAGTTGACTAATGTCTTTGAACATCATGCCAATCAAGAACTTGCTAGGAACCGAATTCCTATCCAACTTAATTTAAGTCATGTTCAAACAACACTACGTGGAATTAAGATTAAAAAAATTACTGTTTTTGAAAAATCTCGATATCCAAAAGAAATTCTAAAAGTACAAGTACTTAAACTTAATCCTGTTTCTTTTCATTTATTTGAGCTCAAAATTCCGTTTGAATTTCGGATGTATCGAGGAAAAATAAAAGGAAAAATTTCTATTATTAAACCTTATAAAATTGAGTTTTCAGCAAAGAATATTTATTTAACAGAAAACCCTATTATTCAAAATTTAAAGGCTCTTAATTTATTAGCAAAAATAAGTTTAAAAGGAAAAATGAACTTACAATTGCCATTAAAAGGAACGCTTTCACTTCAAAGTTCAAGAATTGTGTTTAATGGAGAAAAAATAGGTTTTCCTTTATCATTACTTCCTAAAACTCAATTTCAAGTAAGAACTAAGATTACATTTAAAAAACAAAAAATTAAGGGGAATTTATACCTGAAAGGAGATCTCGCAGGGACGCTAGAAGGGCAGTTACAGCCTAACTATAAAAACTTTAAACGCTCTTCATACCAAGTTAAAATTCGTGGAAATATAAAAGGTAAATTTTATAAAAAGCTTGACTTTTTACTCAAAACAACCCTTCAAGGTTTCGAGAAAAAGCCATTAGAGTACCACCTCGAATTGCGTGGGAATTCATTTTTTCAACCGCCTAAGGTTAAAAAATTATGACTGTAAGTAAAAAAAAAGTAAGTTTACTGTTATTTGGAATTATGTTGATTGCAAGTGTTATCATATGGGTTAGTTTGTTTTCTGCTTTGCATGGAAGTAAAGAGAAAAAATTTCATATTACAATTCAAAAAGGTGATACTTTACGACATATTGCAACAAAATTAGAAAAGAAGAATATTATTCAATCAGCAAAATTATTTTTGTTAGCAACTCGCCTTTTAGGAAAAGCTAGTCAGTTAAAGAGTGGAGAATATGTTATCCGAGGAAAATTCTCTTTATACGGGTTAATTCAAAAACTAAATCAAGGGCGTAGTGTACTAATTAGAGTCACGATTCCTGAAGGATATCGGATGAAGGATATTTTTCTACTTATAAAGGCAAAAGGAATTAAAAATAGTGGGAAATATCTATCTTTGGTTAAAGATCAAAAATTCATTAATTCTCTGAGTCTTCCAATTCAGGTAAATAGTTTAGAAGGTTTATTATTTCCAGATACCTATTTCTTTAGCAAAGAAACATCAGAAAAAAAAATAATCAAAACGATGGTGCAAAATTTCTTGCAAAAAATTCCGTCTGATTATGAACAAAGAAGCAGAAAAGTAGGATTAAGTTATTATAAAGCAATTGTATTAGCCTCGATTATTGAGAAGGAAACAGGAGCCTCAATAGAAAGAAAAACAATTTCATCAGTTTTTCACAACCGAATGAAAAAAAGAATGAGGTTAGAAACTGATCCAACTGTTATTTATGGAATTAAAAATTTTAATGGCAATTTAACAAGAAAGCACTTGAGAACTTGGACGCCATATAATACCTACCGAATTCGAGGGCTACCTCCAACACCAATTGCAAGTCCAGGATTGCATGCATTAATTGCAGCAATAAAACCGAGCCAAACAAAGTATCTTTTCTTTGTGGCAAAAGGAAATGGACGACATCAGTTCTCAACAAATCTGCGAAGTCATAATAGTGCAGTACATTACTATCAACGACAACATCGTAAGAAAAAATATCGATCATACTGACTTATTTCCCAAAAAGGTTATGTTTGTTTCTCCAGAACAAAAAGAAGAATTCGCAAAGAACAATCCTTATGTTAGCGAAATTGAAAAATTTCAAGAGGTCATTTTTAATCATGAAGCTCCTGAAGACTTGATTGATTGGAGTAATAGTTTTCCAATAAAACAACCAATTGTACTTGATTTGGGTTGTGGTGCTGGAAATTTTTTGCGTGATCTTGCAAAGAAGAATTCTCACTTTAATTATATTGGTTTTGAATTGCGTTATAAACGCCTTGTTCTTGGAGCGAGAAAGTTTACAAAACATGGTGTAGAAAATATTCGACTAGTTCGTTCTAAAGCTGAAGATATTGGAAAATGGTTTCCTGAAAATTCAATTCAACGAATTCATGTGAATTTTCCTGATCCTTGGGCAAAGTCAAAACAACGAAAACATCGTCTTTTACAAGAAAAACAGTTCAAAATATTTCATCAATTATTAACTGCAAGTGGTGATTTTGTATTCAAGACAGATCATAAAGAGTATTTTCACTCTACTCATAATTTATTGAAGAAAATTCCTTACTTTGAAATAGTTGAATACAGTGAAGATTTGCATCAGTCAGAATTTAATGAAGATAATGTCCTAACTGAATTTGAAGGTTTATTTAAAGGAAAAGGACTCCCAACATACTATCTTCGAGCAAAGGTTGTATAAAAGAGCAATATAGAAAAGAAAGTTGGATGGATTCCTGCATTTCTTTTCTAATATTTTTCATAAATAATCACTTAGATTTTTATTCTTATGATGAAAAAAATCCTATTTTTTTTGGTAATTCTTTTTATTAGTTTATTGTGGGGGAATAACACCTTTGCGACTAATGAAGAGAACTACCAACTACCAAGGCAAGGTTTTTTTCTTTCTAGCCCAAATAAGAAATACCTTTGCAAGGTTTTACCAACTTCAAATGGAACTAAAGTTCAGGTGTTTGCTCTTGGTCAAACAAAGCCAATTGCTGAATGGACAATTCCAAGTCAATCAATTCATACAGCACAATTTTCTCCACGGCATAAACAGCAACTTTTAATTGCAACTCCAAATCAGATATATTTATATCATTTTGGAGACTCTAAAAAAGTCATTTCTTGGGATCATCCGCAACCTAAAGGGAAAAAAATTACTCATGCTACATTTGATCGTAAGTCAGGTAATATTCTTTGGACAACTAATAATACGGCTCACATAAGTTCAATTTCAAATCAAAGTAGTTCTCAATTTGCTCAACTGGAAGAAGAGCAAAAGATTCAATCAATTGCTTCACTACGAGATGACAATGTTGCAATTGCACAAGATCAATCAAAAGAAATTTCAATTTTTTCAACACAAAAAAAATTTACAGAACAAAAACCTATAGATTTAAAAGGACATCATTCTAACCTAGTTGCATTAGAGTCACCAAAAGGAATTATGTTGTATTCCTTGGATGCAAATAAGCAATTGTTAGTTTGGAATACAAAACAAAAAAGATTATTATCTAGAACTCAATTAAAGGTAAGTCCTAAAAAAACTGTAATTGGTTTTTCTATTGACGATCAAAAAAAAGATGTACTGGTGGTTTCTAAAGATCAAGATGGTGTAACAGGAAAGCGTTACTCTATTTCTCAGACAGAACAAAATATTTCTAGCAAAACAAAGAGTGAAAAGCTTTTTGCGACACCATCAAAAAAAGTATACTCTTCATATCAAAGCAAAGAAGATAAAGAATTAGAAAAGGCAATTGAACAACGATTAAATCGACTTTTAAAAAAGAAAACAATTCTTCAAAAAAAATCATCTTTTTATGATTTAGCAAAAATTGAAACTGAGAATGGAAATTTTGATAAAGCCTTAGAGTACATTGAAAAAGTGCCTACAAATCCTATTAAAGAATATGGTTTATCAAGAGCATTAAAAAAAGAAATCAGGAAAAAAGTTCAGGTTCAAGGAAATATTGATGCCGCAGTAGAACAATATCAAAATGGTTATATGCAAGCGGCACAAATTTTATTGGAAAAAGCACTATTTATTGACCCAGATAATACAGATGCAAAGAAATATTCATCATTGATTGAAGGAAAGTTGAATAAAGATTTTTTGCTGAAAATATTTTTACTGTTAGGTGTTATTGTTCTTTCAGGTGTTCTTTTAAAAATGCTTTTGCCATATCGTTTTGAAATAATTGCACTGAAAACAAAACGAAAACATAAAAATAATAGTTCCTCAAGAAATACTACTTCAAAGCATCAAGCAACAAAACCAAAAGAAGAAAAGAAAAAACCAGAAAAAAATATAGAACAAGACGATTTTTTAAAAATATTATCTAAAACTAAAGATATGTTACAAACTGCAATGGCGAAAGATGCACATAAGCAGTTTTATCAAAATTGGATTGATTTAGAGGCAAAAATTAATCTTGTTGCTAGAAAGTCTCAGAGAAACCCTGATTCTTACAGTGAACTCAAATCACAATTAAAAAAGAATCAAGCTGAGATTCAAGGGTATGTAAAAAAACTTGATGAAAAAACAAAAGAAGAGAAAAAGACAAAACCTGAAGAGTTTAAAGATTTCTATCAAGTTTTAGATATTACTAGAAGAGCTACACTTGATGAAGTCAAACAAGCATATCGAAAAAAAGTACACCAATACCACCCTGATAAACATTCCAGCTCAGGTTATGATTGGGTTAAGGAAGAGGCTGTACGAATGACAAGGCTCATTCAAGAGGCTTATGACACTTTAAAAGATGTTCAAAAAAGAATGGAATATAATCAAAAAATACGAATGTACGAGGAAAAATAAGCATGCTTGAATCAATGACAGGATATGGAAAAGTTGATGTCCAAATTGAAAAACTGTCGTGTACGGCGGAAGCTAGATCAGTAAACCATAAGTTTTTAGAGGTTAGAATTAAGCTTCCAAAAGAATACCAATCTTTTGAAGAATCTTTAAAAGCTATTGTTCGGAAGAAATTGCGTCGAGGAAAAGTAGATATTCAACTAAATTGTTTAGAGAGTGAAAACAATACGAGTGAATTAATTGTTGATGAAGAAATTTTAAGTAATACTGCAAAAGTTTTGAATACGATTGAAGAGAAATTAGATCGTAAAGTTTCATTAAATTTCAATGACTTGTTTGGTGTTCAAGGATTGCTTAAATATGAAACTGAAAAAATTGATATAAAAAAAATAGAAGAACTTTTTATTAGTGCCACTTCTCAAGTTTGTGACTCTTTACAAACAATGAGAAAACGAGAAGGAGAACTTCTTCAAGAAAAAATCAAAGAAATGCTTGTAATTTGCCAAGAAAAAATTGATCAAGTGCCTTTGCATTCAGATGAAGTAATTCAAGTACAAAAAAATCGTCTTCAGAAAAATTTAGAAGCATTATCTGCGAAATATAAGGAAGATGATCCTCGAATTTTGCAAGAAATTTCATTTTTTATGGATCGTTGTGACATTTCAGAGGAAATAACTCGTTTTAATGCTCATATAATTCATTTCCATGAATTATTAGAAAAAAATGAGCCTGTAGGTCGAAAGCTAGACTTTCTTCTTCAAGAGCTAAATCGAGAGACTAATACACTCTGTTCAAAGGCAAATCATACCAAGCTTGCAAAGCTCGGAGTTGACCTAAAATGTGAGATCGAAAAGATTCGAGAACAAGTTCAAAATGTAGAATAAGGAAAAAGGACTTGCTCAAGAAATCGTAAGGTTTTAAGTTCCATTTTTCCTTTTGGTAAAAAGTGGAAAAAATTTAGTAATGATTGAATAATTTACTAAGAATTTAGTAAGAGTAAAATGCTTCTCTTAACTAAAGTATGTTTTGCGATCTCCATCAAATATTCTTCATAAAAAGAATTGATCGGAAAATCATTCATGTTGGTGTGTTTTTGATATTCACCAATCCATGTACTCAAATTCAACCGTTTGTCAGAAGATATTCATGAGCCAAATCTTGCAAGGACAATCTCAAAGTCTTGATCAACTTTGTGCGAACACGATTCGTGGAATTTCTATCGATGCTATTCAAGCCGCTAATTCTGGTCATCCAGGATTACCAATGGGAATGGCGTCTGTTGCCTATTCTCTTTGGGCAAAGCATATGAAATATAACCCAAAGAATCCAAAATGGATTAATCGTGATCGATTTGTACTTTCTGCAGGACATGGAAGTGCTTTACTATACTCGATCTTACACCTTACAGGATTTGATCTTTCTCTTGAAGAAGTGAAAAACTTTCGACAATGGGGAAGCAAAACACCTGGACATCCAGAGTATGGTCACACACCAGGAGTTGAAGCAACAACAGGTCCATTAGGACAAGGTATTGGAAATGCAGTTGGAATGGCAATTGCTGAGAAATATCTTGCAGCATATTTCAATCAAGATGGTCATAAAATTATAGACTATAATATTTATGCTCTATCTGGTGATGGTTGTCTTCAAGAAGGAATTTCAAGTGAAGCAAGTTCTTTAGCTGGACATCTTGGATTAGATAATCTGGTTGTTGTTTATGATGATAACAACATTACGATTGATGGCGATACTTCTCTTAGTTTTACTGAAGATGTTGCAAAACGATATGAGTCTTATGGTTGGTTCGTTCAAAGTATTGATGGTGATGGAAACGACTTAGATGCTTTTGACAAAGCTATTGAAAAAGCAAAACAAGAAAAAAATCGTCCATCTTTGATTAAAGTAAAATCAATTATTGGTTTTGGAAGTCCAAATAGACAAGGAACAAGTGGAATTCATGGTTCTCCACTTGGAGATGATGAAATTAAGCTGACTAAAGAAAATTTAGGGCTTGATCCAGAAAAAACATTTCATATTCCTGAGCCTGTAAAAACTCGTTTTGCTGAATGTGTGGAACAAGGGCAAGCTCTTGAAAAAGAGTGGAATGAAAGTCTTTCTGCTTATCAAACGGCTCACCCAGAGTTAAGTGCAGAGTTTGATGCCGCAGCACAACAAAAGTTTCCAGAAGGATGGCAAGCAAAGCTTCCTACTTTTGAAGCAGGAAAAAAAATCGCAACTCGTTCTGCATCTGGACAAGTGTTAAATGCAGTTATGCCAAGCTTACCAATGGTTCTTGGTGGATCAGCAGATTTAACACCATCAAACAATACTTTTTTCACTGGTGCTGAAAACTACGAGAAATCAAACGAAAAAGGTCGTTATATTCGTTATGGCGTTCGTGAGCATGCAATGGGTGCTATCATGAACGGAATTGCTGTTAGTGATATGTTAATACCATATGCAGCAACATTTTTGTGTTTCTCTGATTATATGCGACCATCAATTCGTTTGGCTGCAATGTCAAACTATGGAAGTATTTTCGTGTTTACTCATGACAGTATTGGTCTTGGTGAAGATGGCCCTACACATCAACCTGTAGAGCACGTTTCTTCTCTGCGAGCGATTCCTAATTTACCTGTATTTAGACCAGCAGATGCAAATGAAACTGCTCAGGTTTGGAAGTATGCTCTTGAGAATCGAGGAACTCCAGTATTGATGGCATTAACTCGACAAGGTGTACCAGCACTTGATCAAGAAAAATATGCTTCTGCAAGCAATGTAGCAAAAGGAGCTTACACTTTAACAAAAGTAGAAAACCCTCAAGTTCTTTTACTTGCAACTGGTTCTGAAGTTTCAATTGCTCTTGAAGCTCATGAAGAATTAACTGCACAAGGAATTGCTTCTCAAGTAGTTAGTATGCCTTCATTTGAATTGTTTGAAAAACAACCTGATGAGTATAAAGAATCTGTACTTCCAAGCTCAATTACAGCAAGAGTTGCAGTTGAAGCTGGAATTAAACAAGGCTGGGGAACTTACCTTGGAAGTAAAGGTGCTTTTATTGGAATTGAGACTTTTGGTTATTCTGCACCAGCAGGAGAAATTTACCAAAAAGTAGGAATCCATAAAGAAGGCGTTGTTGAAGCAGCAAAAGCACAAATTAAGTAAAAAAGAATAAGCTGAAGCCTCATATTATTATGAGGCTTTTTTTATCCAAATCATTGATGTATATGTTTATATGATAGAGTTTTTCTACTTACTTCTTTTTGCTGATTTGTTATGAGAGAAGCAAATCATAGTTTTTCTTTTAAATATAGTCAGTGTCATTTATGAATTCGCTTATTACAGCAGGTTTACTTTTTCATTTTTTTCGAATTTTTCCTCAAAAAATTAAGCTTTCACTTTTTCAACGAAGTTTAGTTTATTTAGGAGCATTTTTACCTATTGGTGATCTATTTATCTATCTCATCCTGCAAAAACGGTTATATCAAACAGATGGACTCTATTTTCATAGTTTCTTTTACCAATCCATTTTTTGGGCAGGAGTTGCGTGGATTATTTGGATTCTCTGGCGGGATGTAAAATCTTCACTTAGCTTTCTTTTGCCTTTATTGGGACTGGCAGGATATACAGGCATTTCCTTACTTAGTTCTGGATCAACATATTATTTTTATCCATTCAGTACAAAGCTAATTAATTTGGATTTAATGAAAGATGGGTATAGCTTTCTTACACTAAGTGTTTTCTTTTTCTTCGTTTTATCATATTGGAAGTATCCAGAAAAAAAGTTGATTAATATTTTTGTAACTCTTCTTTTTATTAGCTATTCTAGCTTTATGGTCGGAATGAACTTTTTTATTCATCAACAATTACCAAAAGAGTTTTCCAATGTTAGCCAGATTAATGTGATGGCAAAATCACAGTTTCTTGGAAAATGGCAAGTGATTGCTAGAAAAAAGGAAAAATATATAGTATGGGAATATTCATTATTTGAAAAAAATAAAAAAATAAAAGAGTATAACTATTCAAATGATTCTGAGTTAGTAAATTCTTTAAAGGAAAATCCATTCATTCGGAAAATTATTAGAGACTCAATAAGAAATCCTGTTTTTAATATACAAGTACAAAGTGAAGGACTATATTTGACCATCTCTGAGGTGGTTGAAAGAAATGAATTGTTTTGGTTGGAAAAGATTGTTTTGCAACTTAATAATTCAGGAAAAATTATAAATATTAAGACGAAGTATCAAACTCTTTCAAAAACATCGATTTAAATTCGATTTTATAATGCCAGTCTGATTGTTTTAGGTTGTTTATGCGAGCACGAATACTATCATTTTCTACTTACTGGATTTTACTTTTTTGTTTTTCTATTTTGGTAAGTGGGTGTTCTTCGAATCAGCCAAAACCATCGCCTAAAAAACAAATCATTAAAAAATCTGTTGTATCAAAAATTCCCAAAACAAGACTTGATTTACAACTAGAAGAGCTAACAAAAAAGCTCGAACTAGCTCCTAATAATTTAGATTTGCACTATCAAAAAGCTAAAGTTTTCTTAAAAAAAGGAGAAAAACAAGTTGCTCTTGATTATTTAAGTGACTTAGTTGAGAAACAACCAAAACAAGCAAAATTTTATGCTCTTCGTGGCAAATTATTGCTTGAGACTGGTTACAATCTATCTGCATGGGAAGATTTAATTTTTAGTTATAAAAATAAATATCATACAAAAGATGTTTTTTTAGGATTAGCAAAGTTAGCAAAATCGCAGCAAGATTGGAAAAAAATGCTTGGATTTTTAGGCTTAGCAAGTAAGTCTGACCCTAAAGATAGCAACATCCTCTATAAAAAGGCATTGCTTGAATTCCAGTTGAATTTTTATGATTTGGCTGAGAAATCTATCAAAAAAGCTGTCGCATTAAATTCAAAAAGTATTAAATATTATCGACTACAGTTCGAAGTTTTATCCCTTCTTAGAAAAGATAAAAATGCTAAAAAAGTATTAGAAATAGTACAAACTAAGTTTTCTCCACAACCTTGGGTCTATTTAAACTTAAGTAGAATCTACTTAAGAAAAGGAGCAATCGAACCTGCGAAAAAAATTCTTATAGAAGGAATCCAAAAACTTCCAAAGGTAGGACTTTTATATTATCAATTTGCTGATATTTTTCATGTAGAGAAAAATTACAAACAGTCATTAAAACTATTTTTTCAAGGATTGCAATTTCAGCCAAAATCTTTATGGGCAAACCTTCAAATTGCAAAAATCTATGCAAAGCAAAAACAACTTAAAAAAGGAATTCCATTTTTAATTCGTGCGATGCAACTTGGCTCAAGAAATCGATATGTTTTTCATACACTTGCAACCTATTATACTGAGCGAGATGAAACATATAAAGCTGAGAGTATAATACTACGTGGATTGATGATTAATTCGAATGATGTAGTATTGCTTGTTGAGTATGGTGTGATTTTAGAGCGAAGGGGACAATTCCATGAGGCAATTTTAGCTTTTACAGATGCACTTAAAAACCGTCCTGGGAACTATTTTATTCATGGAAAATTAGGGACATTGTATCGGGCAGTCAAAAACTATAAAAAAGCAACACTTCACTTTACATTGGCGTTAGCTAAGAACTCTCGTGCTACAAGAATTCGAGGTGCCTTTATTGATACTTTAGTTGGTTTAAAGCATTGGAAAGAAGCAAAAGAACAATTAAAAGTAATGCTGTCACAAGAACCAAAAAATTATTGGGCATTAGCTCAAATGGCAATTGTAGAACAGAACTTAAAAAATTATTCGTATGCTCTTGCTTATATCAACAAAGCAATTGTTTTACAGCCATACTTAGCATCTTTAAAAGAGATTGAAGGCAAAATTTTAGTTGGATTAAAGCAATATGGTTTAGCTGAGAAGTCGCTTCAAGCTGCACTAAAAATGAAACCAAAAAGTATTTCATTGTTAACTCAACTTGCATATTTAAAAAGCTTTTTAGGTGAACCAAAACAAAAAATTATTGCTTTATTGAAACAAGCAATTTTGCTTGAGGAGCCTAATTTAAGTATTTTAGAGCTATATTTACATTACTCTAAACAATATCAAAATCGTTGGGAATTAACCTCAATAAATGAAAAGAAAGCCTATCAATTTTTGGTTACAAGAAAGTTTACAAAAGCAAAACAAAGAATCCAAAAAATTAAGACAAAGAACCGATATTTTTTCCAGTACTTATGGCAAATTGTAAATTTAGAACCTGCTAAATTATCACTTACAAAGTTTAAAAATAGTAAACTTACTTCGTGGCAATGGTTTTATTTAGGTAGTGAGGCAAGTGATTTAAAAAAGTTTACGTTAGCAGAGAATTTTTTTCAAAAAGCATTGGCAAAAGAACCAAAAAATTCATGGATTCATTTAAAATTGGCTTATGTATATGAAAAAAGAAATTTAAATAAAAAAGCATTGGCTTTGCTTGAACAGTTTAACCAATCTTTTCCAAATCATATTTGGGCAGAACAACGGTTAGCAATTAACTATGACCTTACAAAACAATTTGTAAAAGCTGAAAAAATATATCTTAAGACTTTAAAGTTTCGTCCAAATAGTGAAATTGCATTGAATAATCTTGCATGGTTGTATTTGACGACAAAGAATTTAAAATTACGAAAGACAAAAGCAGCTCTTGAACTATCAAAAAAAGCAGTCAAAATTAACCCTACATCTGCAAATCTAGATACTCTTGCAGAAGCCTATTTTCAGACCAAAGATTATGAAAATGCGATTATTACAATAGGAAAGGCTCTTGATCGAGTACGTGGTGGAAATGGGGATTATTTTAAAAAACAAAAAAAGAAATTTGAAGAGGCTCTAAAGAAGAAATAAAGTTCTAAACTAGAAGCATGAACTAGATTCATGCTTCTGGAGTTGCTATTTGACTAAAATTCCCACCTTAAGATGATAAAGCCAATCAATAAATCGTTTTACGTCATCACCTCGAAAAATCATACCATGTTGTGGACATAACATATCAATTTTTAAGTGAGTGACTTCTTCACACCATTGGTTTTTATGAGTATTAGATGGAAACCAACGAGTGTGGAAAAGTTCCATTTTCTGAGTATGTTCTTGAAAATTATCAACAAAAATTTGATTGACTGGAGATGCTTCAATTGTTGCTCCAGTATCGCCTGAAAATAAAATTTTTGCTTCCTCATCATAGAGATGAAAATTTGCACAAGAGTGCATAAAATGGGCAGGTACAGCAGTAAGTTTAATCCCATTTAAGTCAATGTGCATTCCCTCATCAGGAATGGGGTTATAATGCAGATTTGTTCCTCCTAGATGTGGCAAGTATGTTTCCCAAAGAGCAGATGCATAAAGTTCTAGGTTTGGAATAACTTGAGTCCATAAATCTAAAGAAGAGATAATATCTGGATCTTGATGTGATGCAAATATTTTATTTACTTTATCAATAGAAACAATTTCATTAAGAGTTGCAAATACACTAGGAAAAATTCCAATCCCACCTGGATCAAGAAGCAATACATCATCACGATGAGAAATAATATATTCATTTGAATCGATAATATGAGAAGGTCTATTTTGATCACCGTGCAGAACAACCCATTTATGACTTCCGTTTTCAAATATTGTAGTGGTGTTCTTCATGAAAAAAATCCTCGATTTGAAACGTCTGCAACCTTTAAATGATAAAGCCAGTCAATGAATTTTTTGATGTGGTCACCAGTATAAATAGCTCCATGTTGCGGGCATAGAAAGTCAATATCTAGTCGTGATACATGTTCACACCAAAGATTTTTATAGTTTTCATTTCCAATGACTCGCTTATGAAAATACTCTGCTTTTTTGATATGTGAATCAAAATCATTAACAAATAAGTATCGTTCATCTGGGTTTAAAAATGCGGTTCCAATATCTCCAGAAAAGAAAACTTTAGCTTCAGGATCATAAAGGTGAAAGTTTCCAGAGGAGTGTAGGAAATGAGCAGGAATAGCTTGTAGTTCTAATCCATTAAGTTGAATTTCCATACCTTTGTCAGGTATTGGAATAAAAGATTTATTATTTCCACCATAATGAGGCATAAAGCTTTCCCAAATCCACGGAATATAGACTTGTAGATCTGGATTAACTTCACCCCATAGCAAGATTGAAGATGCAATATCTGGATCTTGATGAGATGCAAATATTTTTTTTATCTTTTGACTATCAATATGTTGTACTAATGAAGAAAGTAGGTTTGGAAAAATTTCAATTCCGCCTGGATCTACAAGAAGGTATTCATCATTAGAGCTTACTAAAAATTCATTAGTATCTACAGTAGGAACTTTTGAATTTTGTTCAGGATAAAAAACAGTCCATTGGTGTTTGCCACGGTCTATTAAGGTATAACTCTGTTTCATTGGCTAAATATAATAATAAAAGTGAATTGTATAATTAATGAGTAATAGTTTTACTTTTAGTCATTAAATTTTATAAAAAAATCCTTTATTTATAAATGAAGTGTTAAATTTATGAATGCTTCCTGCGGAAGCGTCAAAGTATTTCTGCTCTTGTATTGATAAGCTCAGATTTTATTAAATCAACTTGTTGGCTAATAATATTTACATGAGAGAAAAGTTTATTGATTGAGTCTTGCATTGTTTCTGTAATAATACGAAATTTTTCTTCACTTCCAGTAATATATACAGCCTTAATTTTCCCACCAACAGCCATTGTTTTTCCAATATTGATTAATGAAGTAAGACTGTTTAGTGCTCGTGTAATTTGATCAGCATCTTTTTTAATTTCTCGTAATTCAAATCGAGTAATGCTCTTTTTTAGAGTATTTTCATAAGATTGAATTTTTGGATTTAATTTACTGGCTTGTTTAAAGATTCGATATTGACTGGTTAATTTGAGGTATTGAGCAAAACCTTGAGTTGCTCGATCTAAAGAAGTAATTGCTGTTTCTCTACCAAAATTTGCACTTTGAGTAACTTCTTTAGACATTGTTTGAATCTCATTTGATAACTTCATAAATGAGTCACTATTTGCTTGCTTAGATGCAATACCAGCATTAATAGCAATGAATTCAAGTGAAGCACATTCCTCTACGACTTCATCATATTTCTGAGCAATAGTAACATAGGATTCAGATGCTACTCGAAGTTCATTTAACATTAGTTATTCCTTTATGAGATAAATGGTATTTATTTTTCGATAATATGATTAACAAGATTTATTTTATTCATCAATAATGGAATCCTTTTTATTCAAATTATTGATGAAATGCACAAAATAGTCCTTGATATTGTGCATTTCATTTAGTACTAAGTTGGTACTAAATACTTGTACTAGTAAGTAGTTGTACATAACTATTTGTTAAATTGAATTTATAGTACTTTGATCTCTTTTAAAAAACTCTTTTTTTATTAAAAATTAGCATAAATTTTAATAAAAAATTGGATTAAATCAGTAGTTTTTGGATGATCTATCTAAAAAAAATTGCTACTAGTTTAGTGATAAAAGTTGTACAGAGTATTTTTTAATATAAAATTATTTAATTTTCTAGGGGAAAGAATGGCACTTGTATTACCTGAGCTACCATACGCAAAAAATGCGCTTGAGCCACATATTACAGAAAACACATTCAACTTTCATTATGAAAAACATCACAATGCTTATGTTGTAAATGGGAATAAACTCATTGCTGGAACTGAGCTAGAAAATGATGATGCAGAAACAATTATCAAAAAAGTAGCTGGTGATGCTTCAAAAGCTGGTATTTTTAACAATGCAGCTCAAGTTTGGAATCATAGCTTCTACTGGAAATGTATGACACCAAATGGTGGTGGTGCTCCAACAGGTGCCATTGCTGAAAAAATCAATGCAACTTTTGGAAGTTATGAAAAATTCGTAACAGAATTCAAAGCAGCAGGTGCTACTCAATTTGGTAGTGGTTGGGCATGGTTAGTTCTTGATGGTGGCGAGTTAAAAATTACAAAAACAGCAAATGCTGATACTCCAATTGCACATGGTCAAACACCTCTTCTAACTGTTGATGTTTGGGAACATGCATATTACTTAGATTTCCAAAATCGACGACCAGATTATTTAACAACTTTTGTTGAAAAATTAATCAATTGGGATTTCGTAAATTCTCAATTAGGTTAAGTCTTTATTTATATCGAAAAAGGCAGAGGAAACTTCTTCTGCCTTTTTTATTTGTTGTATTTCTTTTTTAGCCTTTCATATGAGGCATTATAAATTTGCATGATTTTCTGAGCGGTTTCTAATTTTTCAGGATTATTTGCATACAAGTCTGCATGAAATTTCTTCATTTCACGATTCCTTGCTTTTTTGATTTCTGGCCAAGTTGCTCCTATATATAATCCGAAATTTGCTAGATCCTCTTTTAACTGTGTATCTGAAGTCGAATATGTATGTTGAGAATTTTTTTGATTACTTTGGTCTGAACTAGATGATGATTTTTGTTTACTTGAACTAGATTTTCTTTTGTCTTCAAGAATTCCTAATTTTTTTTCCCATTCTGCAAGCCTTTCGTCAATTTGACTCATTCCTGAGTTAAAAAGCTTTTCTAATTCTTCAAGTTGCTTTCCTGCAATTGAATCTGCAATTCGTTTTAGCCTTCTAGATATATCGCTCATTACTCCTTTATTTTACAATTGTGAAAATCTAGTAAATCTTCCTTCGACATTCTTCAAAAAAATCAATACAATCCTTCAAAAAAGAAACTAGTACAATATCAATTTGGATTGATAGTAGGAAATTATGCGAATATCATCAAACTCTTTATTCTGGGTTGCTTTATTTTTTATTTTTGGTTTTTCTGCCTTTTTTACTACAAAAGTATTTTTATTCAAGAGCGGACTTTACCATTTTTCTGAGGATTTAGTAATTTTTTCAGGACAAGAAATCAAAATCCAAAAAATTATTGATGGTGATGAAGTATCTGCAACTTTTGGTAAGAAAAAATTTGTAGTTCGGCTCTTAGGGGTTAAGTCCTATGAAGCAAAAGTCAATGATACTGTATTGCAAAATGTTGCAAAATTATCATTCTCGTATTTAGAGAAAAATTTACTGAATAAAAACGTAACAATCAGTTTTGATAAGTTAAAACAGGATTCATCAAAGCGAATTCTGGCTTACCTTTATGTGGGAGAACGGGATATTGGAGCTGAATTGATTCAAAAAGGTTTAACGTTGGTGTATAATCGTTACCCTTTTCTACGTGAAAAAGAGTATCAAAATTTAGAAAATATTTCTCGACAGAAAAAAAATGGATTGTGGTCAATTGAAAAAGCTACATTTCGTTCATTAGAGTTGAAAAAACTTTGGGAAAAAAGAAGAAAACCAGCTAACTAAAATCGTAAAAGAGCAAATAAAATGTACCGAGTTCTAACGTATTTCTGGAGAAAACGTCATCTTTATCTAAAAGTTGAAAGTAATACAACAAAAGTTGTAGTTCTTTCACTTGGTTTATTTTGGTATGCAAGTTCAGGATTCTTATTTTTTGAACTTCCTGCAAAACCAGATTTAACATGGGAAGATTCATTCTGGTGGGCATTAGTTACAATGACAACCGTAGGATATGGTGATTATTTTCCTGAATCTTTTGGTGGTCGGTATTTGATTGGAATTCCAACCATGATTTTTGGAATTGGTTTACTTGGTTTTATTATTTCTGATGTTGCTGCAAAACTCGTTGAATCTCGATCTAGGAGAATACAAGGAATGGTTCGTATTAAATCTGAAAATCATATTTTGATTATTAATTTTAGTCGTATAGAAAAAATTCTAGATCTCATTCGAGAAATTCAAATTGATTCAAGCACAGAACATAAAGAGATTTGTTTGATTGATGAACACTTACTAAAGTTACCCAATGAATTGCTACAATTAGGTGTTCATTTTGTGAAAGGAAACCCTGCAAATGAAAATGTTCTTCTTAATGCAAATATTGCAAAAGCAAGTCATGCCATTATTTTAGTCAAAGAAGATCAAGAGGGTGCCTATACAGATGAGCGAAATTTAGCAACAACTCTTGTTATTGAAAGTATTAATCCTGAGATATTTTCAATTGCTGAGGTGAATGATTCGCAAAAAATTCGTCAATTTAAAATGGCAGGTTGTGATAGTACTGTTTGTGTTTCTGATTTAGTTACGAATCTAATTACTCAAGAGCTACAAGATCCAGGTTTAAAGCTAGTTTTAAAAGAGTTAACCAGTAATCAGTATGGACAACAATTGTACTTAGCTCCTATTAAAAAAATGGAAAAATGGAGTTATTCAGAATTAGTTTTATGGGGATTAGATTCGGGTTATTCTGTGCTTGGTTTACTTCGAGATGGAAGTAGTTTATTAAATTGTTCTGCAAATACAAAAATTCAAAATACTGATAAAGTAATTGTTATTGGAAAAGGGCGTGTTAACTCAATTACAAGTTCATAAAACCAAAA
>JBNMNM010000009.1:0-26019 GCA_051275585.1 bacterium
CACAGAAGTAAAGCTCCTTAGCGTCGATGGTACTGCATGGGAAGCTGTGTGGGAGAGTAGAGAATTGCCAGACACAAAATTAAAAAGCCCTTTTAGTATTTATTTACTAAAAGGGCTTTTTGCGTTTCGATTTAAATAAGTATAATAAACCAATTAATTGTATCTATAAAAATTAAGCAGGTAATGTTATTTTCACAAAAATAACATTACAAAATTGACAAATATTTTATTTTTTTCATTTTTTTTCCCAAACTAATGAAATTTGGTGGGTTTTATTTGCATTAATATCATATCTTAGATTATATTCTCATTTCGTGTAATTAGTATTAGAATACTACACATTAAAATCTAAGGCTCACAACACAGGATTTTTATCTTAAAATCCTATATTTTTAGTAAGATACCGCCTTTAGAAAAAATCCATATAAATTTAAATCTGAGTTGATTGAAGAACATAACAAGGGATACGTATGCTTATAGCAGTTCCAAAAGAGCCCTCAAAAGAAACTAGGGTACCTATTATTCCGCAGGTTGCCAAAAAAATGATTCAACTTGGAGCTGAAATTCATGTTGAAGCTGGTGTTGGTGAAAGTATTAAAATCTCTGATCAAGAATATGAAGAGGTTGGAGTTAAAATAATTTCGGATCGAAAAAAATTGATTGAGTCTGGTGATCTTATCTTAAGATTACAAGAACCTGATATCAATGAAATTCAGTGGATGAAGAAATCAGCAATTCATGTAAGTCATTTTGACCCATTTAATAGTAAAAAATTACTTCAAGAGTTCAAAGAAAAAGGGGTCAGTGCAATTAGTATGGAGATGATTCCCCGAACAACTAAAGCACAAAAAATGGATTCATTAAGCTCTCAAGCAAGTCTTGCAGGGTATACAACTGTAATACTTGCAGCAGAAAGACTAGATAAAGTGTTCCCTATGATGATGACTCCATCTGGAACTATTTCTCCTACAAAAGTTTTTATTATTGGTGTTGGAGTTGCGGGATTACAAGCAATTGCTACAGCTAAACGACTTGGTGCTCGTGTAGAAGCATTTGATACCCGTCCTGTTGTAGAGGAACAAGTTCAATCTCTTGGTGCAAAATTTCTTAAAGTTGATTTAGGAGAAACAGGAGAAACTAAAGATGGTTATGCAAAAGAGTTAACACCTGAACAGTTAGCAATACAACAAAAAGCGATGGCAAAAGCTTGTATTGATGCTGATATCGTGATTACTACAGCAAAACTATTTGCTCGAAAAGCTCCTGTAATTATTACAAAGGAAGTAGTTGAGCAAATGAAGCCAGGTAGTATTATTGTTGATATGGCTGTTGAATCTGGTGGAAATGTTGAAGGCTCTGTTTCTGGAAAAGAAATTGATGTTAACGGTGTTACTATTATTGGATTAGAAAATCTTCCAGGACGAACAGCAGTTAATGCAAGTCAAATGTATGCAAATAACTTATTCAATATGTTGGATGAGTTTTGGAATAAGGAAACAAAAGAATTCGAGCTTAATATGGATGATGAAATTATCCAAGGCTGCCTAATCACTCATAGTGGTGATATTCAAAATGAACAAATCAAGAAATTTCACGCATAGGAGATGGTAGTTATGACTGAGATAATTCTATTACTATTTGTGCTTGTATTAGCAACCTTTCTTGGTATTGAGCTAATCGCAAAAGTACCATCAACATTGCATACTCCATTGATGTCTGGTGCAAATGCAATTTCTGGTATTACTGTAGTTGGAGCTTTACTTTCTACAGGAAAAGGAAATGATACAATTACAATTGTTATTGGAACAGCAGCGGTTGTATTCGCAACAATTAATGCAGTTGGTGGGTATTTGGTAACTGATCGAATGCTCGGAATGTTTAAAAAGAAGGAAGGAGGTTCTAAGTGATTAGCGTTATTATTAATTTGTCTTATATCATCTCAGCAATTCTTTTTGTGTTAGGAATTAAAATGCTGGGATCTCCTGATACTGCAAGAAGAGGAAATTTAATTTCTTCTGTGGGAATGTTGATTGCTGTAGTTGTGACCCTTCTTAATCAAAAGATTATTAGTTATCAGTGGATTGTTGTTGGTCTTGTTGTTGGTAGTTTGATTGGTACTATTGTTGCCAAAAAGGTTGAGATGACTTCAATGCCTGAAATGGTTGCGATCTTCAATGGATTTGGTGGTCTTGCTAGTTTACTAGTTGGTTGGGCTGAATATCAACCTATAGCAAAAGCATTGGAAGCTTCTAAACCAGTTGCAGGAAAATTAGTTAATCTTCCTATAACTACTAATATTGGAACATTAGTTGCCGTTTATCTTGCTGTGATTATTGGTGGACTTACTTTTTCAGGAAGTTTGATTGCATATGCAAAATTATCTGAAAAAATTAGTGGAAAGCCGTTTTTATTTGCTGGGCAACAAATTATAAACTCACTCTTAGTGATTGCTGTAGTTGCAGGTGGAGCTTTTTATGCTGCTAACCTTATGCCTCAATACACTTATTACATCTTCATTGGTGCTGTAGTTGTTTCCTTATTGTTAGGAATTCTAGCTGTAATGCCAATTGGTGGTGCCGATATGCCTGTAGTTATTTCCTTGATGAATAGTTATTCAGGGATTGCTGCATGTGCTGCTGGATTTATTATTCTTAATAATGTGTTGATTGTTGCAGGAGCTTTAGTTGGTGCAAGTGGAATTATCCTTACTAATATTATGTGTAAGGCAATGAATCGTTCTTTATCAAATGTACTATTTAGTGGATTTGGTTCTGGAACTCCGAAAAGTTCAAGTACTGGTGCAGGTGTTCAAGGCGAAGTTAAGCCGATTACTGCTGATGATGCATATTATATTCTTGAAGCAGCTTCTTCTGTTGTAATTACACCAGGATATGGAATGGCTGTTGCTCAAGCACAACATGCTGTTCGAGAATTAGCTTCAATTCTTGAAGAAAGAGGTTGTGAAGTTAAATTTGCAATTCACCCTGTAGCTGGACGAATGCCAGGACATATGAATGTTCTTCTTGCTGAAGCAAATGTACCATATGAACAATTGGCAGAGCCTGATGATGTAAATCCAACAATGGAAAATGTTGATGTCTGTATGGTGATTGGTGCAAATGATGTTGTAAATCCTGCTGCTCGTGAAGATGAAAGCAGTCCAATTTATGGAATGCCAATTATTGATGTTGATAAAGCAAGAACTGTTTTTGTATTAAAACGTTCTATGGCTTCTGGATTTGCTGGTGTTGATAATCCTTTATTCTTCGGCGATAACACTAGAATGTTATTTGGCGATGCAAAATCAACAGTATCAAGCTTAGTTGCACAATTTAAAGAATAAAAACTTCTAGAAATATCCTTTCTGATATTTTTATAGCAATGATTTATAAAAGTTTCTTGATGATTTTTTAAATCATTGCTAATCCCCATGCAAATTCATTAGAATCATCCTAACCAATTCAAAGACCATTCATTAAATTAAGGATGCTTCTTTCCGTACTACCCACTAATCAACACCCATAACTTTATCATGAAAGATTCCTCAGAACTAAAGTTATACACCTTTGCTATTTCTCACTATTCTGAAAAAATTCGTTGGTCATTAGATTATAGTGGAATTCCTTATCAAGAAAAACAACTGACTCCTTTTTTTCATCTTTCTACTACATTACGGTTAGGTCAAAAAACATCAGTCCCTATTCTTGAACAAGGAGATGAGTGTATTCAAGATAGTACTGAAATCCTTTTTTGGTTAGAACAAAATTTTCCTCAATTTCAACTTATTCCAACAGAGTTATCAGAACGAGAACATGCTCTTGAAATTGAACAGAAAATGGATCGTTTAGGGAATCATATTATACGTTATGCTTATTCAATCTTACTTGATTATCGTAAAAATATGGTGAACTTATGGGGGAAAGGTGGAAAACCTTGGAGGAAAAATACACTAGCTGTTTTATTCCCAGTGTTAAAACTTTTTTTTGAAAAGCAAGCACATTTAGGTAACGAAGAAATTCAAAGATCTCAACAACGAATCCGAGCTGATTTGGACTGGTTAGATTCTGAAATTCAAACAGGAAAAGAATTTTTAGTTGGTGACAGACTTACCATTGCAGATATTGTAACTGCAAGTTTACTTGCTCCCATTGCCCATCCTGAAGCACATCCAATCTATTCCTCTCCTGAATATGTTGAACCACTCAAGTTTATTTTTCGAGAATGGGATGATCGCCCATCAATCCAATGGGTCAGAGATTTTTATAAAAAATATCGATAGAGTTTAATTGAGTATGAAAAAATTAATTGAGTGTGTTCCTAATTTCTCTGAGGGGCGAAACCAAGAAACTCTTAGAAAAATTGCAGAGAGTATAAAGTCTGTTGCAGGGACTTCTCTTCTTGACATTGATTCAGGAGAAGCGGCAAACCGTACCGTCTTTACAATGATTGGTACCCCTAATTCGATTGAAGAATCTGCTTTTCGTGCAATCAAAACAGCAAGTGAATTGATTGATATGAAAAAACATCAGGGAGTTCACCCTCGTATTGGTGCTACTGATGTCTGTCCTTTTATTCCATTACAGGGAAGCACCTTAGATGATTGTGATCAAATTGCACAGTCAGTTGCACAACGAATTGGATCAGAACTAGATATTCCTAGTTATTTTTATGAATACTCTGCGAAAACACCAGAAAGAAAAAATTTGGCTTCTTGTAGACAAGGAGAGTATGAAGGGATTTCCAAAAAAATTGTTTTACCTAAATGGAAGCCAGATTTTGGAAATCCAAGGTTTAATTCCAAATCTGGAATTTCAGTTATTGGTGCTAGAGATTTCTTGATTGCATACAATGTGAACCTTGAAACTCAAGATCTAAGAAAAGCAAAGCAGATTGCAGGAATAATTCGTGAGTCTGGAACTCAAGGAAAACATGGATTGTTAAAAGGGGTAAAAGCAATAGGTTGGTATATTGAGGAATATGGTTTTTGCCAAGTAAGTACAAATATTATTAATTTTCGAGTAACCTCTGTAGAGAAAACATTTGATACAATTCAAACTGTAGCAAATGAATTGGGAGTAAAAGTAACAGGATCAGAATTGATAGGTTTAATTCCAAAAGTAGCTCTTTCTGGAGGAATTCTTCCTCAAAATGAAGAAAAACAAAAAATTTTAGCTATTATTGAAAAATTAGGTTTCTCTCAGCTCACTCCTTTTGATATAGAACGAAAAGTTTTAGAGTATGCGTTTGAAAGTACGCATCATCAGTGATTTTTTAAAATTGTGTAGAATCTATATTTCAATTTCAGGAAAATGAAGCTTAATTTTTTGGTTTATACTTCTGCTTTAAAAAGTAAGGTAGGAACAATTCTAGGTGTTGGTACTCTTGATGCGTTGGTTCATCTTGGAAAAGAAATGAATCAAGTAGGAATTCAAGGTGATTTATATGATCTTCCTAATGGAAGTCGGAATCCAGGAATGGCAAGTCCATTTTCACTCAATAATGGTTTTGCTCTTAATGTAGATGAAATTAATTTACTAAAAATTCCAGAGCTAAAAAAAGATCAAAAACTTCATGAACATCTTCTTGAGTTAATTAGTAACTCAAATGAGATTTGTTATAATAGTCCTCGAATAAATTATAATTTAGTTCGAACAGTCTCTCCCATTATCTTAGAAGGATGTTTTCAAATCTTTCAGAGCAATATTGATGAAAGACGAAAAACAAAGTTTGAAAAGTTTTTAAAGTTAACGGAATATTGGTTAAAACATTATGCTGTCTATGAAGCATACAAAGCCATTGGTATTGATTTCCAAGATACTCGTTTTGCTGATTTAAACAGCAAAGTAGCTCAAACCTTTATAAAAAAGCATAAGAACCTGATTCAATATTATGAATATGTACAGTTTCTTTGTTATGAACAAAGAAAAAATGCTTTGAAACAACTTCGGAAGTATGATGTTGGTTTGGTTGTAAATCTTCCATTTGGTGTTTCTCATGATAGTGCGGATGTATTTTTTCATCCAGAAGCATTTGATCAATCTTTGCAGGTAGGTTGCTCGCCAGAACCAGAACATGGGTATCCAGAGCAAGCATGGGGTGTTGCTGTTTATCGAGAAAAAACAGAAGGACTGAAATCCTATCTTAAAAATAAAATGAAATGGATTTCACAACTTGGAGATGGTGTCTTTTTTGATCACTTAGTTGGTTGGGCAGGACAATACACTCTTCCAAAAGGAGTTGAGATTGAAGAAGGTAACATCCAAGGAGCATTCTTCACTGAAGATTTAAAAAAACGAAAAAGTAATATGCGTTGGTTTTTAAATCTTGTGTTAAGTCAAAAGCTCAAAGTTCGAGGAGAGGTAGCAGGAGATTTTGAACGAGTTCAAGCAACAAATAATGTTATTCTTGAACTTGCAGAAAAAGGAAAAGATGTTTCTGCAATGTGCATTCCTCGTTGGGAAGATGATTTAGGACAAATTAAACGTCTATCTACATACAATGAGAATGATCTAGTAATGTATGGAACTCATGATACAAGTACTCCCTATCAATATCTCTTGAATTGGAAAGGAAATTACGAAGATTTTGAGTCATCATTTCGACTTGCTGAATACTGTAATCGAGTATTAGGGCTTCCTTTTCATGTTGAGGATATACCTTTAGATGGTGCGAAGTTAACTCAGAGTTTTTTCCGTGAATGTATGCGACGTCTTTGCCAAGGAACAAAAGCAGAAAATGTAGTGTTTACTCTTCCAGGTTTTCTTTCTTTCTTATCACCTAAGTATCGAAATGTAGCACATCCAAATAATATTAATGTTCAACCTGGAACAACAGGAGAAGTTGGTAATCTTTGGAGTAACTGGAGTTTTTTCTCTCAACCAGTAGAATCTCTTAGTGAAGATCAAGATATTTTAGATACAGTAAAACTAGTTGGAAAAAGAAAGTATCTTCCTTTTCATTGCTTTGAAAGGCTAGAGTTATTAGAGGGAGATCAGCACAAAATTAATATTTTGGTTTCTAACCCAAAAAATCGAGAAGTAATTTATACAAACTCAGAAGGTAGTTGGGATGTTCTTCCTAAAGACCTTTTAGATATTGATAAAAAACCTATTTTAGAATTGGTTATCCATAACTACTCTAAAGAGGAAGCGTGGGGGAATATTGATTTATCAAATTCCTTAAATTTAAAGGAAACTTCTTCTTTTGTGTTTTATGATTTGTCTAATTTAAAACAAAAAGAATATGTGTATTCTGGAAAAAAATTAGAAGAGGATTACTTGTTTGTAAAATTATCTCCAAAAAAGAGACATCATTTTTTAGTATTTCCTAAAAATTAAAAATTGAAAGGGATGAGATACAATCTCATCCCTTTTGAACAGAGAAAAAACTTGCTTTTCTAAAAATATATCTCTATTCTCCCCAAATTCGAATCACTACACAATATACCAAGCTTTTGTAGATTAGACTTATAACTTACTAAGTAACTTTAGTGGGTTGTGAAAAAATCTAATTTATGCTATGGATGCGTGATTATCTATAGGTTTGGAAGGGTCTTGAACCTTCACTTAATACACAAGGGATATGGAAATTTCAGAAAGTCTATATCAACAAATAGAAGGTTGGATTCAGCCAATTCTTGAAGAATTATCACTAAAACTTGTTGATCTTGAGTTAGTGAATGAAAACTCTAATCATATTTTAAGAGTTTCAATCGAAAAAGAATCAGGCATTGGAATTGATGATTGTACAAAAGTTAGTCGTCAATTATCTTTAATCCTTGATGTTGAAGAACCCTTTTCTTTTGAGTTCTTTTTAGAAGTTTCGTCTCCTGGAATTTATAGAGTTCTGAAAACTGAAGAAGATTTTAGCAGATTTCAGGGAGAGCAGGTAAAAGCACTTCTAAAATTAAAAATTGATCGACAAAAGAATCTTGTGGGAATTTTAAAAGACAGCACTGAATCAACTGTGATTCTTGATGTTAAAGGTACAGATAAAGAGATTCAAAGAAGCAATCTCAGTAAAATTCATTTATTCCCCAAGTTTTAGCTTTTTCTCCAGAAAAAATTTGGAGTGCATCAGGATTTAGGCAATACTTCAAACTCTTTTCAATCAATCAAACTGACGAATAGACGTAGGGTTTTCCCATGAAGAATAGTGGGTTAATGGAAGCAATTATTGAACTTAGTCAAGAAAAAGGTCTTGACCCAGATGTAGTTATTGAAACTCTTGAAGACGCTGTTGTTGCAGCGGCATATCGAAAGTATAAAGACTACAGAAATATTGAAGCCAGTGTAAACCGAAAAACGGGCGAAATAGAGTTGATGCGTTATAGTGTAGTTGTTGAAGTTTTAAAAGACTCCTATAATGAAATTTTGCTTGAAGAAGTAAGGAAAATTGATCCTCATGCTGAAATTGGCGATGAGGTAGAATATGGAATTGATAGTAAGGCGTTTGAGCCAATTATTGCTCAGACAACTCGTCAACTTCTTTTTCAAAAAATTCGAGAAGTAGAACGGGAAAGTGTTCTTGAGAAATTTGTTGAAAAGAAAGGAACCATTGTAAATGGAAAAGTTGCTCGTGTTGATCGAAACCGAATTACTGTTCTATTGTCTGATACTGTTGAAGCTGTTCTGGATCGAAGAGAACAAATTCAAGGAGAAAAACTCCAGCCAGGTGACCAAATTAGGGCACTCTTATTAGATATTCGAACTGATCGTAAAGGTCCTCAGTTAATTCTTACACGAACTCATCCTCACTTTTTGATTAAGTTACTTGAAGTTGAGGTTCCTGAAGTTTACGAAAAAGTAATTGAAGTTGTAGCAGCAGCTAGAGAGCCAGGAAAACGGGCTAAAGTTGCAGTTAGAGCATTTGATAATGATATTGATCCCGTTGGTGCTTGTGTTGGAGTTCGAGGAACTCGAGTGCAGACCATCACTTCAGAGTTATGTGGTGAACGGATTGATGTAATTGAATGGTCAAGTGATATCCGAGAATTTGTTAATAACGCAATTGCACCAGCAGACATTCTTCGATTGAAACTTGATGAGGATACTAGAGAGGCTGATATTCAAGTTGGCCAAGAACAGTTATCACTTGCAATTGGGAAACAAGGTCAAAATGTTCGTTTAGCATCAAAATTAACAGGTATTAAAATCAATGTTAGTGCATGGACATCGATTTTAACTGATGGTGAAGATGAGTTAAGCATAAACGACTTTGTTGATTCTGATGATGAAAGTGAAAACACAGAAGATAAAACGGAGGATGAGGATACACTTCAAGAGAAAGTTCTTGAAGATACAGATAAGAACCAAGAAGAGGAGCCAGAAAATAAGTAACAATTTATTTTGGCGATCTGTTCGTTTCATTCATTTAAAAAGCAAAAGCTTGGTGCAAGAGGGTCTGAAGGAGAGTATTTAATGAAAGTTTTTGAATTAGCTAAGGAACTGAGTATCCCATCGAAAGATCTTATGGAAAGAGTCAATGGAATGGGGATTAAAGTATCCAGCCACTTTCAAGGACTCCAAGATGATCAGGCGAATGCAATTCGAGCACACTACCTCGAAGTTTCCCCTGAAGGTGGTAGTTCCTCGAAAAAAGAAGCAAAAAGTAAAAAGCCAGACAGTCAAGTCAAAACTGAAACTGGTGTAATCCGAAAAATTCGGAAAAGAAAAACTCCAACTCCAATAGTTTCAAAAAGTGATGAGACTCAAAAAGTTGTAGCAGAAGAAACTCCAGCTAAAACGCAGGAGCCAAAAACTCAAGAAAAAACAGAAACATTAAAAGCTCCAACTGAAGCTCCTGAAGCAAAAACTCAAGAGAAAACAGTAAAAGAGCCTCTTAAAGAGAATAAAACGCTGAAGCCTGAAGCAACAAACACTAAAAAAGTAGTTACTAAAGCTAAAGCAGGTGAAAAACAAGTTGTTACACATAAAAATAACTTGGAAGAGAAACCTGTTTCAGGAAAAAGTAACAATAATCAAAAAGAAAATAACAGAACAAATAACAAAGATACTAAAGTACAAGTACAGAAAAAGAGCAGACCAGATAGCAACCAGCCAAAAGTACAAGTACAGAAAAAGAGTAGACCAGATAGTAACCAACCAAAAGTACAAGTACAGAAAAAAAGCAGACCAGATAGTAACCAACCAAGAGTACAAGTACAGAAAAAAAGCAGACCAGATAGTAACCAACCAAGAGTACAAGTACAGAAAAAAAGCAGACCAGATAGTAATCAGCCAAAAGTACAGATTAAAAGCAAGTCTGATACTGCAAAAGAAGCAACAAAAACAGCCGCAGCAAAAACAGCAGCAGCAGTTGTAAAGAAAAAGAGATATACTAATGATGCTCCAGGAAATAGAGGCCCTAATCCTTCTTATAAGAAACCTGTTAAGAAAGAAGATGGAAATCAAACACCATTAGCAGCCACAGAGGCAGCTAAAGCAGCAGCAGCAGCCCAAAAGAAGAAGCCAAAAATCTATATTCAAGATGATGAAGCACCAAAAACATATGGTGATAATGTAAAAGGCTTCTCTAAGAAAAAAGCAAATAAAAGCAAACAGTATAAGTATGAACGAGGTAATCGTTCTTTTAATAAAAGAAATAAGAAAAAAGAAGCACCACATGTATTTAATCCTAGAAAGAAAGATTTCAAACTTACTACTGAAAATATTACAGTAGGTGATTTTGCAGGATTGATAGGTGTTAAAGCTGCTGATATTATTAAAACTTTAATGGGATTAGAGATGATGGTTACCATCACTCAAACCATTGATACAGAAACTGCTCTTTTAGTTGCTTCAGAATTTGGAATCGACTTAAAGATTCAAGTAGCTTCTCTTGAAGAAGATATTCAACAAGAAACTGATAGTGATGATTCATTGGTTGAGCGTCCTCCTGTAATTACAATTATGGGACATGTTGATCATGGAAAAACATCTCTACTTGATAAAATTCGTGAAGCTGATGTGAATGTGACTACTGGTGAAGCTGGTGGTATTACTCAACATATTGGTGCGTACCATGTTGGAACAAAACATGGTGATTTGACTTTCCTTGATACACCTGGACATGAAGCTTTTACTGAAATGCGGGCAAGGGGAGCAAACTGTACAGATATTGTAATTTTAGTTGTTTCTGCTGATGATGGGCCTAAGCCTCAAACTATTGAAGCAATTGATCATGCAAAAGCAGCAGACGTTCCAATTATTGTTGCTGTTAATAAATGTGATAAGCCTGATGCTACTCCAGAAAAAACCATGCAAAAATTAATGGAACATGGTTTACTTGCAGAGGAATATGGTGGAGACATTACCATGGTTCGTGTTTCTGCAATTACTGGATTAGGAGTTGATGACTTATTAGAGAGAATTGCTCTTCAAGCTGAAATTATGGAGCTTAAGGCTAATCCTAATAAGCTTGCAAATGGAGTTGTAATTGAGTCTAAGGTTGATAAGGCTCGTGGACATTTAGCTACAGTTCTTGTGCAAGGTGGAACTCTTAAAGTTGGTGATAACATTGTTATTGGGAGTCAATACGGTAGAATTCGTGCGATGTCTGATGAGAATGGGAAATCTCTTAAAGAGGCAAGTCCATCGACTCCAGTTGAAATTTTAGGAATCAATGGAGTTCCAAACTCAGGAGACTTGTTCAATATTGCAAAGGATGAACGTCAAGTGCGTTTACTTGCAGAGGAACGACAACAAAAAGCTCTTGCAAAAATTCATGCAAATACAAAAATAGTTAACCTTGAAAATATCTTTGATACAATTAAAGAAGGTGAACGTAAAAACCTTAATTTACTTGTAAAAACAGATGTAATTGGTTCTCTAGAAGCACTATCTGCTTCATTACTTAAATTAGGGAATGAAGAAGTTGCAGTAAAAATTGTTCATGGTGGTGTTGGTGCTATCTCACAATCAGATATTTCTCTTGCAGCTGTAAGTAGTTCAATTGTAATTGGTTTTAATGTTCGACCAGAAATTAATGCAAAAAGAGTAGCTTCTCAAGAAGGTGTAGATACTCGGATTTATAGTGTTATTTATGATGCTATTGATGATGTTACAAAAGCCCTTGAAGGTCTGTTAGATCCAATTATTCGAGAAGTGATCCAAGGAAAAGCGGAAGTTCAAGAAGTTTTTGGAATTCCAAAAATTGGATTGATTGCAGGTTCTAGAGTTATTGATGGAAAAATTCTTCGAAATTCTCGAACTCGTGTTCTTCGAAACAATGTTGTTATTTGGGATGGTGACATATCATCACTAAAAAGATTTAAAGATAATGTAAAAGAAGTCTCAACTGGATTTGAGTGTGGTATCGGACTTGACGCATTTAAAGATATCAAAGTTGGTGATTTGTTTGAATCATACATCCGAGTTGAAGAAGCAGCAAAACTTTAATATAGAAGATAATAAGCAATGGCAAAAGTCAGTAAAAACCGAAAAAAAGAACTTTTAAAAGTTAAATTAGCTGAAATTATTCGACGAGAGTCGAGTAATGCAGCATTTGATTTTGTGACCATCACAAAAGTTGAAGTTAGCCCTGACTTTACCTATGCGAAAATATTCTATTCTTCGATAGAGTTAAAGCCTGATTATGGGGAGTTGACTAAAGACCTAAATAAGGCTAGTGGTTTTTTTCAGTCTAAATTAGGTCATGCAATGACTACTCGAAATACGCCTAAGCTTGTCTTTGTTTATGATGAAGGACTTGATCATGCGGGGCGTATTGATGAATTGCTTCATAAAATTAATGATCAATAAAAGTTCCACAAAGGCAGTTTTTCTGCCTTCCTACCCCCTCTCTACGAAATTCCTACAAAAAAATCTGAAAAAAAATTAAAGAAAATTGTTTTTGCTCCGATAAGTAATAAAGAACATAAAAGAATTAACTTATTTGATTCTTTATATGTGAATCTTGATTATGTAGAAAATAGTTGGAATACATTTTGTACAACTACAGTCGGGATAGATTTATCTTGAATGAACACATCATTCTTTATGAATTTGCCTGATATTTGTTTTCCTACTAGTTCTGCTATCTCAACTCGGGCAAATTTTGCCTGAATTCTACAAGGATTCACATGGCTGGAATCGATACAAGTCAATTAACAGGATCTGGCTTTAATGCGAAAGTAATTATTGAAGGAATTATTCAAGCTGAAAAAAAGAAAATAGCACCAGTCCTTATTCGAAAAAAAGAAAAAGAAGCAGAGCTTGATACTTGGAAACAGGTTAAAGGGTTACTTACTGGTATAAAAACAACAGCTGTTGATGTTTCCAAACGTGGAATGTGGGATGGTAAGATTGTAACATCCACGAATCCAGATATTGTAAGTGTAGTTGGTACAGCAGGAGCAAAACCAGGAAAACATACACTGATTGTTGATAAATTAGCACTCAACCATCAAATTGCCTCTCAATCATATAAAGCAAAAGATACTATTGTAGGGCAAGGAACGATTCGTCTTAAAATAGGTGATGGTGAAGAGCAAACGATTATCATTGATGATAATAATGATACTCTGCAAGGTGTTAAAGATGCCATTAATACTGCGGACTTTGATTTAAATGCATCTGTTATTCAAACAGGAAGTAAAGACAAACCTTTCCAGTTAGTTTTAACGAGCAAAAAAACAGGGCAAGAAGGAGCAATTCAAGTAAATTTTGATTTTAAAGCAAAAGATACTGCAACTATTCCTACATTTAAACCATTTTTTTCTGAACCATCAAAATGGAAAGGAATTGATCAAGTTAAAAAAGAGGATAAACCTGTTTCAAGTAGTGGTGCATCTACAGTAATTGCTGAATTTTTAGGAACATATACAGGTGAAGAACCTTTAGATATTAAGTTTACAGCAGTAAGTTCAGGTGTTGTTGGTGTTACTGAGAATCTCCAACTTCGTTGGGAAGATAATCAAGGTCGTTTTGGATATATTAACCTTGATCCATTTAACTATGCTCCAGGAGAGCCTATTGATTTAGTTGATGGAATTAGTATGGTTTTAAGCGAAGGTGAAATTGTTGTTAATGATTCATTTAATGTAACTGCAAAACCTGAAGATTCTGCCTTATTGTGGTGGGTTCCTGATGATGAGCGACCAGCTAGAATTAACCAACCAAGTTCTTGGGATCGACAATCAACTGTTGGTGCTCCAGAAGTTACAGGAACGTTTACTGGCGAAGATGATGATAAATACTCTTTACGTGTTGTTGGTGGTGGTGAAGTTGGAACTGATAATGAATTAAAAATTGAGTACGAATCAGAAAATGGAAAGAAAGGAACCTTATTTATTGGTCGAGGTTATAACCCTGGAAGTAAGCTTTCTATTGGTGATGGAATTGAATTTAGTATTCAAAAAGGAATTTTACAAGAAGGTGACTTTTCTAGCTTTGAAGTGCAAGGTGGAAATGCTGAAAATTTTTGGTGGCTTAGTGAACAAACAAGAGGAGATGTAGGAAAAGTTGAGAATGTTACCTCTTGGAAAACACCTGAAAAAGATGAAGAGGATGGAGTTGTAAGAGCTTCGGCTAAGAAAACAATTGTTCCTAAAATTAGTACAGCATCACGAGAAATTATAGGTGATTATACTGATTTTGAACCAAAAAGTTATACTTTTCGAGCAGATGGAACAGGAGCTGTTGGTGTTGCAAAAGACTTAAAACTAAACTGGACTGATGATAAAGGAAACTCTGGAAGTGTAAATATTGGAGAAGGATATGTTCCTGGAACAGGAGCCGCATTTGATTCAGGATTATCTTTTGTTTTAGGGCCAGGAAAAGTATTTGATACTGATTCATTTTCATTTAGAACATTTACTTCTGTTATCCAACCTCCTCAAGATGCAGAGATTCGTTTAGGAGCGACATCTCATGGTGGTGGTCTAACAGTTACAAGTCCCACAAATACAATGGATAATGTAATTGAAGGTGTAAAACTAAACCTTCTTAATACTTCAGAAGAAGTAATTACAATCAACATCAAAGGAGATACAGAAAAAGCCATTGGTGGAGTTAAGAAGTTTGTTGAGGATGTAAATACACTACTTCTCTTTATGAAAAAATCATTAAAATACAACAAAGATACAAAAGAATCAGGAGCCTTGCAGGGAGATCGAAGTTTACCACGAATTCAACAGAGTATTAATAATATTTTAATTAGTACTGTTGATGGATTAGATATTGATCGAAATTTACTTTTTAGTATTGGAATTAGACTCAATGATACTGGTCTTTTAAAGCTAGATGAAGAAAAGCTAAACTCTGTTATTAGTGATGATTTTTCAAAGATATCAAATCTCTTTAGAAGTCATGGTGAAATTGATAGTACATCAATTTCCTATTTAACTTCAAATGACAAAACAGCTGTTAGTGGTTCTAAGGGGTTTGATATTGATGTTACAAAAGCAGCAACAAAAGGATTTTTTTTATCACGTCCGATTTTTGACCCAGTAACTATTAACGATAAGAATAATGAAGTAGGTATTTCCATTAATGGTCGAAAATCAGGAGAGATTAAGTTAACAAATGGAACTTATACTATAGATCAATTTGCTGGCGAGATAGAACGTCAAATAATTAATGATAAAAAAATTGGAAAGTTAAGATTTCGTGTTTTAGTTGAAGGTAATAAAATTAAAATTCGTTCTGGTTCGTATGGAACTCGTTCTCGAGTTGATGTTACAAGTCCTATTGGACAAAATCTAAATTTATTTCCTTTAGCAAAAGGTGAAACTGTTATTGGTGAAAATGTAGAAGGTACTGTTAACGATATTGAAATGAAAGGATCAGGACAAATTTTAGCAGGAAAAAAAGAAACTGATTTAGAGGGATTAAAACTTTTTACAACCTTATCTGAGAAACAAATAGGTAAAGGAATTGAGGGTCATATTATTTTTTCTAAAGGAATTGCAACTAAATTAGCTGAGTATGTTAGTGGAATTTTAGATACACAAAAAGGAGCTGTTAAAATTTATACTAAAAATGTAGAGGATCAGTACTCTGGGTATGCTAAGCAAATTAAAAAATTTGAAAGTAGAATTGAAGATAAACGATTAAAATTGGTTTCTAAGTTTGCTAGAGTAGAAGCTAAAATTGGACGACTGAAATCAGAGCAGAATTATTTATCTTCACAGTTATCAAAAATATAATATTTCGACTTTAGCTTTTTAGATCACTTAACTAATTTGAGGTACATATGAATCCTTATCAAACAAGCAATAACGCATACAAACAAGCATCAGTTACAACACGTGATCAAGCAAGTTTGATTATTATGCTTTATGATGGTGCAATTAAATTTGTAAAACAGGCAAAATTGAAGATCAAAGCAAATGATATCGAAGGGATTCATGTTGCATTGACAAGAGCAAAAGATATTATCTCTGAACTTTCAAGTTCCTTGAATATGGAAACAAATGGTAATATTTCGCAAAATTTACGTTCGCTTTATGATTATATTTATAGTAAGTTAATTGATGCAAATGTCAGAAAAGATGATGCAGGATTGGATGAAGTAGTTGGTTTGTTAAGTGAACTTCGAGAAGGCTGGAATGCGATTTCGGATCAATCACAAAATACAACTATGGAGAGTACTAAAAAAGCATCTTTAGTAAAAAAGAAACCTTTGAATATTCGAGGATAATTTTTCTGGCTAAAAATGAATTATTTTAAAATCGTCTGGTTTTGTAATTACCAGACATAACCAGCATATACACCTATGGCTTTCTCAGATTTATTTAATAAAAAGAAAAAAGTTCAAGAGCTGATTGATGCTGGGATTGCAAAACAAAATGGAGAACAATTAAATAGTGCACTACTTGACTATTTACAAGCAGTTAAACTTGATCCTGATAATTTAGATGCACAAAAAAGACTGGGAGAAGTTTCAGTATTAGCAGAAAAATTTCATCAAGCATTACGTTCTTATCAAAGAATTATTCAGTTAGATCCAGAGAATCAAGAAGCCTATAACGAAAAAGGAAAAATTCTTTGGAAACAAGGAGATATTGAAAAAGCAAAAAAATGCTTTCGAATAGCATTAAGAAAATTTCCAACATTTGAGCACCCACTATATAATTTAGCTTCAATTGCTGCGGGTTCTGAATTTTCTGATTATGAGGTGAAATCTAGAATTCAATCATTGAATGTTAAAAACAAAGTAATTATTGCTCGTCCAGGAAAAAAGGCAGATGGCCCACAAATTAGTGTAATACGTGATGAACTAAAACATGAAGTTTCAGGGATTCAAGCTTATGCTGAAGAACATCCAAATTGGCCTGATACGCATTTTAATTGGGGAACAGCTCTTCTTGTATTAAAACAATTTGAAGATGCGATTCCTGTGTTTGAGAAAGCTTTGGATGTGAATCCTAAGTATGAGAATGCAATTCTCAATTTGGGTGCGACTTATTTTTATATGGATGATCATGATCAAGCAAAAGCAACATGGGAAAAATTAGTAGAAATTAATCCTTTGAATAAAGCAGCTCATCTTAATTTAGCAAGGGAATATCGAAGGGTTGGAAATCGTTTTTTATATATTACTGAAATGTTAAAAGCATATTTATCTCAGGATGATTTCAGAGATCAAGTTATTCAGTATTCAGGTAAAGCGTATATTTATTACAAAGACCATGATCTTGATAAAGCAAAAATTTTTTTTCTAAGAGTTCACAAGATGCAACCTAATTATCCTGATATTTTGTTATATCTTGGAAATATTGCTTTTAAAAAACAAGAGTTTGGTGATGCTCTACAGCATTGGGCACGTGGAATTAAGATTAATTCAAGTTATGAAGCTGCAAGAACGAATTTAGAAATGGTAAGCAAGGTTCTTATCCAACAAGCAAATTCGTATTTTTATTCAGTACAATATGATGCAGCCAAAAAAATCTATGAAGATATTATTGAAGCTGTTCCTGATCATACTACTGCACACGAAGGATTACTTAAAGTTTATGGAAAAATTGGCGATACAACCAGTTTTTTGAAGCACAAAGAAAAACTAGATATCCTAAAAAAAGGAAATAGCGATTCTGTTAAGGATAATTTAGTCTAGAGGAATTTTTTGTAGTCGATCAATAGAGAGTTCTACCTATCTATTGATCACTAGAGTATGAGTTTGCGAATATAAATAAATGCACTTAGCATACCATACTTTAGATTTATATCTAAAGTAGTTTATTAAATATTTAATTATAAATATGCCTATGAAAACATGAAATTATGGCAAGGCCATAGATAAAATATAATACTCAAGCTGGATTGATAATATTGTTTTTACATTTCGCAGTATCTCTTTCGTACTTAAGATTAGTTCCTAGGGGCAGTTGCCGTATGTCCCAACCCGTGATTTACGGGAGCTGCTCTAATTATGGAGAAGGCTCCTTTAAGGAACAAATAGTGCCATAGTGGTATTATTAACACCCTAGTTTGGCAGGAGTGCTGAGCTGGAACTCTTACACGGAGGTATTGTCATGAGTTTGCGAATAAATCAAAATATTAGTGCGATTAATTCACATCGGAATTTATTATCAAATGATAAAGCGCTAAGTAAATCGTTGGAAAGATTGTCATCTGGATTAAAAATTAACCGTGCGGCCGATGGCCCAGCGGCATTAGTAATTTCAGAGCAAATGAGATCACAAGTTGCTGGGTTAAACCAAGCAGTTGTGAATTCAGAAGCAGCAATCTCTATGGTACAAACTACTGAGGGAGCACTTAGTGAAGTAAATACACTATTGACCTCACTTCGTGGTTTGGCAATCCATGCAGCGAATGAAGGTGCAAATGATCAAGTGATGTTAGAGGCTGATCAGCAAGAGGTTGAAAATGCTCTTGCTTCAATTAGCCGAATTTCGACGTTCACTCAATTTGGAACCAAAAAATTACTCGATGGTTCAAATGGAGCAAATGGTCGTGCAGTAGGTGAATCTGTGCAGTTTGTTAGTGCCAGTACGAATACAAAAGCTTCTTCTGATGAAGGATATGAGATTCGGATTAAACAAAATGCGACACAAGCATCAGCAGTAGGAACTACTGCTCTTACTCAGGAAATGGTAACTGCAGGTGAAACTCTAACAGTAATTGAAGGAGGAAAATCTGTTACATATACCACGACTAAGGAAGACAGTTTAGAAACTGCTATTCAAAATTTGCAATCTGCATTGAAAGAGAATGGTCTTCGTGCAGAAGCAGAATTGAGCTCTGATGGACTAATTCAGGTATCACATACTGAATATGGTTCAAAGTTTGGATTACAAGTAGCAAGTAGTACCGCTGGAGTTCTTTCTACAGCAGAAGGAGATCTTCAAACAGCAGCCGAAGGAATGGATGTAGCTGGTACTATCAATGGCGAATCTGCGAAAGGTGAAGGACGTATGCTTACTGGTAATAGAGGAACAAGTGTTGATGGATTAAACGTTCGTTTAAAGGATTCCGTTGATGTTGGTTCTGATTCAGACCTTGGAGTGGTTGCAGGTCGAGTTCAGGTTTCTCAGAATTCTCTTAACTTTCAAGTTGGGGCGAACCGTGATCAAACTGTTGGTATTTCATTAACAAATACTTCTGCAAGTTCACTTTCGAATGGTGTAGAGACTGTTAGTGAATTTAGTTCCTTGGCTGAAATTGATGTACGAACATCTCAAGGAGCACAAGATTCTTTAGCACTAATTGATACAGCGATTAATGAAATTTCTATTTCTCGAGCAGAGTTAGGTGCATTTCAAAAGAATTCTTTGGAAAGTAATCTTTCAAACTTAAGAATTACTAGTGAAAATTTAACTGCTGCCGAATCAAGTATTCGTGATGCGGATATGGCAGCAGAAATGGCTAGTTTTACTCGGAATCAAATTATGATGAAGTCTTCAACTGCAATGTTAGCACAGGCAAATCAAGTGCCTAACAATGTATTAAGTCTTCTATAATGACTGATGAGTAAAATGATTTTCTAGACGTGTTATATTAAATCAGCCTCTTAGCATTGTTTAAGAGGCTGGCAAAATTTGAGATAGATTGCAAAGAGGTATACTCATAACTAGGGTAACTGCTCTATCTCCTTGGAAAGACTAATTATTGTTGCTTTTTATAAGCGGCTGCCGTGAGTTTTAACGGTTTGTTAGCTAAGAAATTCACGGGAGTCTCTTTTTTATTAGTTAGCTAATAAAGATTGCTTCGTTGCTCTTTTGAGCAAACCTATTTAGTCAATGAAGATTAACCAGCTTTTGCTGGAAACTTCCACAAGGAGGTAGGGATATGAGTTTGCGAATAAACCAAAACGTCAGTGCGGTTAATGCTCACAGAAATCTACTTGCGAATGACCAAAAACTTTCAAAGTCTTTGGAAAGACTTTCTTCTGGTCTCAGAATTAATCGTGCTGCAGATGGTCCGTCAGCACTTGTAACTTCAGAACAGATGAGAGCTCAAATTGCTGGTATTGATCAAGCAATTAAAAATTCGGAAGTATCAATTTCAATGATCCAAACTGCGGAAAGTGCCCTTAATGAAGTCAATCAATTAATGGTTGGAATGCGTCAATTAGCAATCCATGCTTCAAATGAAGGTGCCAATGATGATATAATGTTGCAAGCTGATCAACAAGAAATTGCCAATGCTCTTGCCAGTATTGATCGGGTTTCAACTAATACTCAATTTGGTACAAAGACTTTGTTGGATGGTTCTAATGGTGCCAATGGTGTAACTAGTGGTGCTGGACTTGATTTTATAGATGCATCACCTCTAACCAAAGGTTCTGCTACTGGTTATGAAGTGAAGGTTTTACGAACGGCATCAAAGTCAAATTTATCAGGTACAGCTGCTCTTACTGAAAGTATTATAGAAGAGGGAGAAATCTTGATTCTTTCTGAAGGTGGGAAAAACGCTTCTTATACTACAACTGAATTTGACTCAGCAGAGACTGTTGCTCAAAATCTTGGAGCAGCCGCTCGAAGTGCTGGGCTTGATCTTTCAGTTAAATTAAGTCCTGAGAATACTCTTACTGTTGAACATAACAAATATGGGAGTAAGCACAGTTTTCAAGCATCTAGTAGTTCTGATGGCGTTTTATCTACAACTGCTGGAAGCACGATATCTGGTACAGCAGGACGAGATTTATTAGGAACGATCAATGGAGAAACTGCAACTGGTCACGGTCAAACCATGACTGGAATTCGAGGTAACCGAACTACTGATGGATTAACCGTTCGATTTGGCGGTGATTTAGATGTAAATGGGGAAGGAAAACCTACAGCAGACCCTGAAAATGGAGTTGCTGTTGGATCTGTGAATGTAACACAAAATTCACTCAATTTCCAAGTCGGTGCAAATCGAGGTCAAACTGTAAGTGTCTCTTTAGATAGTACCTCAACTACTCAACTTTCAAAAAATATTGAAAATATGAGTAATTTTGGATCTCTCTCTGAGATTGATGTAATGACGACAGAAGGAGCACAGGATACAATTACGTTAATTGATGAAGCACTTAATCAAGTTTCTCAGAAACGAGCAGATTTGGGGTCATTCCAAAAGAATACTTTGGAAAGTAATCTTTCAAATTTGCGAACGGCTTCTGAAAATTTGGTTGCAGCAGAGTCAAGTATTCGTGATGCTGATATGGCTGCTGAAGTAGCAGAGTTTACTCGAAATAAGATTATGCAAAAATCTGCAACAGCTATGCTTGCACAAGCAAATCAAGCACCTACAAATATCTTGCGTTTGCTTGATTAATATTCCTCTTTGTTTAGCTAGTAAAAATTTAAATTTACTAGAAAAAGCCAGTTTTTAAAGCTGGCTTCTTTTATTCCTCTCTACTAAAAAAATCATTGCTCGGTTCAAACATTGCATTTCTATATTCTGGTATAGAAATTCTGTTTACAGTTCACTTAATCTGATGATTTTGGGTAATGGATTCTGATGAAAAAAATCGGCTTATTCGTATTATTTTTAATTCTAGTCTCATCTTGTACTATTCTCAGACCTACAAGAAAAAAAGTAGTGTTACGAAAATGTGCATCTCCTGTTGTTGAAGTAAGTTATACTCTTCATCAACGTGCAAAAAGTTATTTTTCTTCTTATTACAAAACAAGAAAAGAAGAAGAACTTTTTTATGCGTGGTATGCAAGTGAAGATTCTAACTACATGGCTAATAAAGTTCGCCGTTGTCGTGATAAAAGAAATCGACATTTTCACGCAATTCGAAACTTACTTTATAGAAATCAACAGTTACAACGGTTAATTGTTCAGAATATGCGGACAGAAGAGCATCTAAGAATATCTGAGTTATTTTTAGATGAATATCGAAAAGTATTTCCTAGAGACATTCATTAATTTTTTGGTTTGAGGTTTCATGGCTTTGAATGTTGAGGATACAATTGCTGGAATTGCAACGGCTCCTGGAGAAGCAGGAATTGGGATTATTCGAGTTAGTGGTAATCAAGCATTTTCTATTGTAGATCAGATTTTTCAATCAAAAAAAGAAAGAAAAGTTCAAGATCAAAAAGCATATACAATTGCTTATGGATGGATCTATGAAAATAAACAACTTCTAGATGAAGTACTTGTTAGTGTAATGCGAGCACCACATAGCTTTACCGCAGAAAATGTGGTTGAAATTAATACTCATGGTGGAAGCTTAATTACACAAACTATTTTAGATTTATTATTGAAAAGAGGAGCTAGGTTAGCAAATCCAGGTGAATTTACTCAAAGAGCATTTATCAATGGTCGAATTGATTTAACACAAGCAGAAGCAATTCATGATTTAATTCAAGCAAAGACATTGAAGGGAATCAATCAGGCTGTAAATCAATTAAAAGGTAAACTCTTTGAAAAGATTCAAGATTTAAAAAAATCTGCTTCATGGGTGTTAGCATTGATTAATGCTAGTATTGATTTTCCAGAAGAAGATGTAATTTTTACAAATCAAAAAGAAGTTAAAGAAAGACTTCAATTTGTCCGAGAAGAATTACAAAGGCTAATTCAAACAGCAACAACTGGACGAATTATTCGTGAAGGATATCGAGTAATTCTTGTTGGTGAGCCAAATGTTGGAAAGTCTAGTATTATGAACTGTCTTCTGAAAGAGAAACGCTCTATTGTGACCCATTTGCCAGGAACCACTAGAGATATTATTGAAGAATACGTTAATATTAATGGAATTCCTGTATCTATAACTGATACGGCTGGAATCCGAGAAACCAAAGATTTAATTGAACAAATTGGAATTGAGCGAGCACATTCTGCATTAGAAAAAGCCGATTTAATTCTATGGATTATTGATAGTAGTGATCCTGCTTTTAAAAAACCATATCAAGAAATTAATCCACACTGTTCAACATTAATGGTTTTTAATAAAAATGATCTAAAACATATTTCTACAGAAGAAATTCCAGAAGAAGTAAGATCATTTTCTTCCATTTCGATTAATGCTCAATCTGATGAAGAGGTTGATCTTCTTCGAAAAGAAATTTTCCACTTTGCCACACAAAATACAGATTCAATTTCAGAGAGTACAACTCTGACAAATCTAAGACAAAAAAATGCGGCAGAGAATGCATTAGAAACAGTAAAAGAAGCTGAAAATGCGTTAGAACAAGGATTTGGTGAAGAGTATCTAGCAGTAGACTTAACACGAGTTCTTGATCATTTAGGAAATATTGTAGGAGAGACAACTCCAGATGATATGTTGAATCAGATTTTTTCAAATTTCTGTATTGGAAAATAATAAAATGCAGCAAGTTCAGGATTTTATATTAGCTCAGTTAGGAGAGAAAAAAAGAAAAATTCTCCAATCAATTTTAATTAAAGCTAGGCAATTAGCATTAAGTCCAATTGATACAGAACAAGAGCGTCTTTTGAATGAAAGAGATCTGTTATTTGAACAATTGAAAAAAACAGATGATGCAATTGATATCCAAGAAGCACAAAAGGATTATACTCTTTCACAAATAAAACCTGAAATTTATCAAAAAATCACATTTTTACTTGAATCAATTGTTAATAATGACCAACAAGTTATTTCATGTTGGGAAGATCAAAAAACAAAGTTGAGTCAAGAAAAAAATAATCTTACTAAAACTAGAAAGTTTTCTGGTTATTTAAAAAACCAGTAACGATCATTAGTATTGAAAAAGTACAATGGCGAAGATTAATTCTAGTGTGAATACATCAGTTCCTATTTCTGGAAAAAAAGAAATCTCTAAAATTCAAGCGATAAAAGTTGCAGAAGAACTAGAAGCTATTAATGCCGTTGAGAAAGAGAATGCAAAAGCGGTTTTAGAGCGACTAGTTGGAGAAGATTTAAAAAATAGTATAACGTGGAAAGACCTTCGGTTTTATCAAAGAGAAATTGGAGGACAGATTTTTATTGATGTGGTAAATCAAGCCACAGGAGAAACGATTCGTACTATTCCAGAAGCAAAAGCTGAAAATATTCGAGAACACACTCAAGCACAAACAGGAATCATTCTAAATATTCATGGATGATAATAGACAAGATTATCTAGCAAATCAAATTTTACGTCGTTTGCTTCATACTGAAAAGCAACAAGAAGATGAACCATTTCAAAAAATTCATCTATCTGAAACAGGTAAGGATAAATCAAAAGATATTTCTGTACCTGTTTTGTCTGTTGCAAATTCAAATGAAAAAGAGGAATGGAATCACTTTATTCGCTATCAAAAGGAATATTTAGCAAGCAAGTTAATTCAAAAATCCTTACCAGTTACCCCACCTGAACCCATTCCTAAATTACGTCCTCCAGAAGATTTAGTAGAATTCATTAAAAATAGAGCAAAAAAAAAGGAAGACTAATAGTCTTCCTTTTTTTTAAAATTCTAGCTTTTAAACTTATTTTACTAAAAACCAAACTGAGATAATAATTCATCAACATCATTTTGAGTTGTTGTCGATGCTTCTCGATAATCTTGTGGTCCATGCATTGTTGGATTATGATGATCAACTTCTTTTTCTTCTACAGGTTTATCTGCTTTTGTTTTAGCATTACCTTGTTGCATATCACCTAAGCCACTATATTTATTTAGTAAGCTAAGAAGATTAAATTCAAGTCTTTCAATGAAATCGATAATTTTCTTTAATGTTTGTCCAGAAAGATCTTGGAACGATTGATTCTCCATAATTTTGAGATACATAGATTCCTCTGTTTTCAGAGTATCAACTCTCTCTGTAATATGGTTATGCAAATCGCCTTTAATATCTTGTAATACAGGAAGAATTTTCTCTTTTATTTCTGGATTCTCTTCTTGGATTCTTGCTAGTTCCTGTTCAATTAATAGAACTTTCTCTTGAATTTTATTTGTACTTGCTTGTTCTGCTGAATTTCGATCAAGAAGTTCTTCAACTTCATCAAGAGTTGCATTAGCAGAATCTTCTAATCTGCTAATTACCATATTTAGTTTGCCAATAGTATCTGGCATTTCATCTTTATCCGCTTCAATTTCACCTAAACCATCAATAGGCAATTCAGATGTAAAGTCTTGTAAGCCATTATAAATTTCTCGGGTAATTTTCCCAATATCATTAATTAAAAAATGGCTATCTTTACTTGCTGTAAGGTGGTGAATATGATTCATGTGAGACTGAATATCGAGCTGATCTTTTCTAATAATAGATTTAAAAAAGCTAGAAATGGCTCTTAACAGTTTCCTAATTTTTTCTTTATTTGTAATTGTTAAAAACTTTGTGAGATAAAAAACTTTATCTTCAACCTCTGATAATTCTCCTTCAACGGATTGAATATCTTTTGAAAGATCAACATATCCAGGATTGAATCGAAAAAATTCATCATCTGGATTTTCAGGAATCAAAAAAGTAATTTTCTCACCTTTCAGAAGTCCCAAAGTATATTTTAGGTATGCTCCAAGTAAGTTCATTGCTTCTAACTTACTGTTCCATACTCAAGAGCAGTAGCTCTATCTGGAAGTAAAGATGTAACCTTATTTATGTTAAGGATACCATTTTCACTTCCTTCTTCAAGAAGTCCAACATAGTTTTTAATCAGCTCAT